>CAZCOC010000143.1:0-4220 GCA_964500075.1 uncultured Salinibacterium sp. | reverse complement strand
ATGCCGTACGGCGCGTTCACGTAGAAGGGTTGAGCTTCTTCTTCGTTCGCGGCGCTGCCCTTGGTCGCGTACCGCACGTGCCCGAGGCCGACCGTGCCATGGAGGTTTCGCATGTCTCGCGTGCGGTACGCCTCACGCACCTGGCCCTTGGCCTTCTGAATGTGCAGAGTCGATCCGTCTGCTGTCGCGATGCCGGTGGAATCCTGCCCGCGATGCTGCAGCAGCAGGAGCGCGTCGTACACCTGCTGATTCACCGGGTGGGATGACACGATTCCGACGATGCCGCACATGGGTTGCGGTTGCTCCCTGATGCTGAAAAAGCTCGCGTACCCGAACCGAGTACGGTCAAGTCTCCCACACGGGTGAGGATGCACGGCGGCTGACAGAGTCGTCGACGACCACTGAAAGAGGACGCGATGACAGCGACCGACCCGATCCACCCCGATACCGCAATCAGGCTCGCTCCTCTCCTTGCACCCGCCACTACGCTGGAGCCGTGATCAAGGACGCCGCCAGCAGCTATCGCGCGGCGGGGGTCGATACCGCGGCGGGCGATCTTGCGGTCGAGCTCATGAAGGCCTCGGTCGCTGCGACGCATGGCGCGGCAGTGCTCGGCGGGGTCGGCGGGTTCGCCGGGCTGTACGACGTGTCGTTCCTCAAGGGATTCGATCGCCCGCTCCTTGCAACCTCGACCGACGGGGTCGGCACCAAGGTTGCGATCGCCCAAGCGCTCGACAAGCACGACACAATCGGCCAGGACCTCGTCGGCATGGTCGTGGACGACATCGTGGTCGTCGGGGCTAGGCCGCTCCTGATGACCGACTACATCGCCTGCGGCAAGGTCGTGCCGCAGCGCATCGCCGACATCGTGCGAGGAATCGCCGGGGCGTGCGCGGCGACCGGCACCGCGCTGGTCGGGGGCGAAACCGCCGAGCATCCGGGGCTCCTCGGTGCAGACGATTACGACGTTGCTGGCGCCGCGGTCGGCGCAGTCGAGGCGGATGCTCTGCTCGGCCCGAATCGCGTGACCGACGGTGACGTGGTGATCGCCCTTGCCTCAAGCGGTCTGCACAGCAATGGATTCTCGTTGGTGCGGCACATTCTTGCTGCTCGCTCGATCAGCTACACGGAGCAGCTCGACGAGTTCGGTGGCATTGTCGGCGAGACGCTCCTCGAGCCGACGCGGCTGTACACCGCACCGCTTCTGCGGCTGCTAGTCGCCCAGCCAGACGCGGTCCACGCGCTCAGCCATGTCACGGGCGGCGGCATCGCCGCGAACCTCTCCCGGGTGCTTCCGGTCGGATCATGGGCCGAGATCGAGCGGTCGACCTGGTCACCACCAAGCGTGTTTCGAGTGCTGAGCGACCTCGCAGGCAGCACGCTTGAGAGCGCTGAAGGTACTTGGAATCTGGGGATCGGCATGATTGCGGTGGTTTCGAGCGCCGCGGCATCCGCTGTCATCGGCGCGATGAATGCCGAGGGCATCGAAGCCTGGAGCATCGGAGTCGTGTCGACCGCGACACGGGATCTCGCTGCGTTCGAATCCGGGGCAAAGGGAGTTTCGGGCGGAGCAGTGCGACTAGTCGGCCACTACCGGCTATGAGTGACTAGGCGCTGAGCGGCAAAGCCCTCATCAACTCAGCCAGAAACTCAGGAACTAGGCTGACTTGCTCTCGTCAGCAGCTTCGGCATACTCGTCGCCGCCCTCGGACTCACCCGCGACGTACTCCGGCCACTTCTGCAAATCCTCGGCGAGCTTCGGGTCACTTGGAGCACCGCCAAGCTCACGCTCAAGCGCGTTGTAGTTGGTGTCTGGACTGAAATACTTCAGATCGCGCGCTACCTTGGTGTGCTTTGCTTTTTGACGGCCACGCCCCATGCGAGACCCCCTCATTGATCTGTCCGGATGCGCTGACTGGGCGCCGGGAACGGGCGAATAGCGGTGAATGAAAGCTAGCGGAAAGTTTAGCACGCAGCGCGGAGGAGACCATGGCTCCTGTCCACCGAAGCAGCGGGGCGCGGTCGTCTTCGCTCTCCCAGTTGCACTCAACCGGAGGCACTCGCTGGCCGGTAGCCTTGGGGCGTGACGACAGCCAAAACCGACACCTCTGTTGTCGTCATTGGTGCCGGTCAGGCCGGGCTTTCGGTTTCGTACTACCTCCAGCGACTCGGTCTTGACGCCGGCAACGAGTTCGTCGTGCTCGACCGCGGTCCGTCAACCGGTGGCGCTTGGCAGTTTCGCTGGGAGGCGCTGCGCCTCGGCTCGGCGCACCGCATCAACGACCTGCCGGGTCTGGATGCGCTCGGGCTCAGTTTCGAGACCGCCGATCACCATGCTCCAGCTAAGGATGTCGTCGCGGACTACTACCGGCAGTATGAGGAGCACTACGCGCTCCAGGTGGTGCGACCGGCGGACGTGACGTTGGTCGACAACAGCGGCGATGACCTCAACGTGACCTTCATGCTCGACGATGAGCAAAAACAGGTATCGACCGTGACGGTCGTCAACGCAACCGGTACGTGGGGTGCCCCGTTCATCCCGTGGTATCCGGGCCTGCGCTCATTTGAGGGGCGGCACGTTCACACCAGCGAGTACAGCAAGGCCGAGGATTTTGCGGGGCAAAGTGTCGTAGTGGTCGGCGGCGGCACATCCGCGATCGGATTCTTGCTCGAGTTGGAGAACGTCGCGAGCGAGTTGGTGTGGGTCAGCCGCCGACCGATCGACTTTCTTGAGGACGGCGAGCTTAACCTCGAGGCCAAAGTTGAAGCGGTTCGCCTTCAGGACGAGGCGGCGCGTGCGGGACGCGCGCTACCGAGCATCGTGAGGGGCACCGGCGTTCCGCGCACGCGCCGCGTGCAAGCCGGAATCGAACGCGGCGTCCTCGACGCGAAGAAGATGTTCCACTCGATCGAGGCGAACGGCGTCCGTTGGGACGACGGTACCTTCCAGAAAGCGGATGCGATCGTCTGGTCGACAGGGTTCCGCCCCGAACTGCGCCACCTTGCCCCCTTGAAGCTTCGCGAAAGCGAAGGGGGCGTGTCGGTGGCGAGCGGAAACGCCGTGCGCGATCCCCGGGTGTTCTTCGCCGGGTACGGCCCGCAAGCGTCGACGATCGGTGCCAATCGAGCGGGGCGCATGATCGCAAGGCAAGTGGTGGCGACGCTCAGCCGTTTTCAGGCCGAGCGCTAGCTCGAGCGTTTCGACTGTTCAGCCGGCAGCCGCGACCGTGATCGCGAAAGCCCCTCCCGCCGCACCGATGCCGAACACCAGGTTTCCGGCGACGCTCAAGGCCACCCATCGCCACTTGCCCTCTTGTGCCAACTGCACCGTCTCGAGGGACCAGGTGCTAAAGGTGGTCAGGCCACCGCAGAGTCCCGCGAGCACGATCAAGCGGATGCCCGCATCGACTCCCCCGATCGTAGCCAGCCCCAGCACAACGCCGCCGATGGCCGAGCCCACCACGTTCACCACGAGCACTGCCCACGGAACCCGCGAGCGCGAAGCGAGTGCGCGAGAGGTCAGGTACCGCAGCACTGTGCCGAGCGCCCCGGCGACGACAGTCGCGGCGATGAGCGCGACGCTCACTCGTTCACCCCGTCGATGATGTCGACAGCGCCAGCGAGGGCGCCGCCGCGCCGATGCCAGCGCCCGACGCGGAGTCCGAGGGCAGCCGCGCCGAAGCCCAGCACAAGCGTTGCAGCAAGATATGCGAGCCCTTGCAACGCTTGATCCGCTGCCGTCATGCCAACGACCGCCACGGCTACGGCCGAGAAGGTCGTAAACGAGCCGAGCAGTCCGGCGCCGAGCCCGGCCCGCAGCCAATCCGGGGCGACCGGCCACACGCGACCAACGAGAAGCCCGAGCGCGAGAGCACCGGCCGTGTTCGCTGCCAGAATCCCCCACGGCGGCTCGGAGTCGGCGTGCGGAACGAGCAACTCGATAGCTAGGCGAAGGGCTGTGCCGAGCATCCCGCCGACGACGACGGCAGCCAAATCGTGCACCAGGTCGCTGCGGTTGCTCGCGGTAGCGTTCACGAAGCGTGAGCCTACTCCGCGGTGGCCACCGTGCCGGTCGCCGGCTCAGGCTCGGCTCAGGCTCGCCCCAGCTCGCCTCAGGGGGTGAGCCTAGAATCTGGCTATGTCTGACAGCGGAGCACCATCAGCGACTGACGTTCCGCGTCGACGCCGGCGCTGGCCGTGGGTGGTTGCGGCAGTGCTCG
>CAZCOC010000142.1:0-4257 GCA_964500075.1 uncultured Salinibacterium sp. | reverse complement strand
CGCCGATACGGTACGCGCCTGCAAGGGCCTCAATCGCGCGCTCGAAACGGGCAGGCTCGTTCGTGTGCATCGTAAAGAGTGGTTGGCCCGCGCGAACGGCATCCCCCGGCTTGGCGTGCAGGTCGATACCCGCGGCATGGTCGACGGGGTCCTCCTTGCGAGCACGGCCCGCGCCGAGGCGCCACGCCGCGATCCCGAACGGCAGCGCGGCTTGAGCAACGAGAATACCGTCACGCTCGGCAGTCACAACGTGGCTCTCGCGCGGGCTCGGCAACGCGGCATCCGGATCGCCACCCTGAGCGGAGATCATGGCACGCCAACTGTCCATCGCCCGGCCGCTCTGCAACGCACCCGCTACGTCCGCGTCGGGAAGACCGGCCAGCGCGAGCATTTCACGAGCGAGCGCGACCGTGAGTTCGATGACATCCGCCGGTCCACCGCCCGCGAGCACTTCGACGGATTCGCGCACCTCGTTGGCGTTGCCGATAGCAAGACCGAGCGGCACGTTCATGTTGGTCAGAAGCGCGACCGTGCGCGTGCCAGCGTCGTTGCCGAGTTGCACCATCGTTTCGGCAAGTTCACGGCTTCGCGCCGGATCTTGCATGAAGGCCCCGGATCCGAACTTCACGTCGAGTACGAGTGAAGCCGTCCCCTCCGCGATCTTCTTCGACATGATCGATGAGGCGATCAGCGGGATTGCCTCGACGGTTCCCGTGATGTCACGCAGCGAATAAAGCTTGCCGTCAGCCGGGGCAAGGCCGGAGCCTGCAGCGCAAACCACAGCCCCCACCGACCGCAACTGGGCGTAAAACTCCTCATTCGACAGCTTGGCGCGCCAGCCCGGGATGCTCTCGAGCTTGTCAAGGGTGCCACCGGTGTGCCCAAGACCGCGGCCGGACAACTGGGGAACAGCGACCCCGAAGGATGCCACGAGCGGTGCGAGAGGCAAGGTGATCTTGTCTCCCACTCCGCCGGTGGAGTGCTTATCAGTCGTCACTTTTCCGAGATCGTCGAAGTTGAGCGTCTCGCCACTCGCGATCATGGCGAGTGTCAGATCGCGGATCTCGCGGGCCTCCATACCGTTGAGGAAGATCGCCATCGTCATTGCAGACATCTGCTCGTCGGCGACATAGCCGCGGGTGTACGCCTCGACGAGCCAGCTGATCTGTTCGGTCGACAGCACGCCCTTGTCGCGTTTGGTGCGGATCAGGTCGACGACATCGAACTGTTCGACACTCATGCGTGATACTCCGCGAGCGTGCGCGGGCCGAAGGCATCCGGAATGACCTCGTCGATCGTCTTGATTCCCGAGACCGTCTCGAGCAGCATCCCGGGAGCGGAGTGCTCGAACAGCAACTGGCGGCATCGGCCGCACGGCATCAGTGCACCCCCGTTGCCGTCAACGCACGTGAAGGCGACGAGCTTGCCACCGCCGGTCATGTGCAGCGAAGACACGAGCGCGCACTCGGCGCACAGCGTCAGCCCGTACGAGGCGTTCTCCACGTTCGCACCCGAGATCACTCGTCCGTCGTCAACGATCGCAGCGACCCCGACGGGAAATTTCGAGTACGGCACGTAGGCGTGGCTCAGCGCACCTTTCGCGACGTCACGCAGGGCATCCCATTCGGCATCGGTCTTGGGCGAAAAGTCGGTCATGATTTTATGTACGGCTTTCCAGAGGCCGCTGGCCCCCGCACGAGGCCGACGAGTCCCGCGACCGCGAAGATGGTGACGAGGTACGGCAGCATGAGCATGAACTCACTCGGCACCGGCGATCCGATGATGCTCAGCACGCTTTGCAAGTTGGACGCGAACCCGAATAAGAGCGCCGCAAGAGTGGCCCGAATAGGATCCCATCGGCCGAAGATCACCGCAGCAAGGGCAATAAAGCCAGCGCCAGCCGTCATCTCCTTGTTGAATGCGCCGACCGAACCGAGTGTGAAGAACGCACCACCAAACCCTGCGATTGCTCCAGCGAGGGAGACATTCCAGAATCGCGTGCTGTTGACGTTGATGCCAACTGTGTCGGCCGCCTGCGGGTGCTCACCAACCGAGCGCAAGCGGAGCCCCCACCGGGTCTTGAACAACGCAAACCACACCGCTGCGACGGCGATGTACATCACATAGATGATGATCGTCTGGCGGAACAACACCGGCCCGATAATCGGGATCTCGCTCAACAGCGGGATCGGCAATCTCGGAAAGCGCGGCGGACTGTTCAGCAACTCCGAGTTCGGGGCGAGCAGGGTTGAGAACAGGAAGCTCGTGAGCCCAATGACAAGCACATTAAGCACGACCCCGACGATCACCTGATCGACCAGGTACTTGATCGAGAACGCGGCGAGTACAAACGCAACGAGCACCCCGGCGATGACTGCGGCGGCGAGGCCAGCAAACGGGTTCTGAGTAATGGATGCCACCATGGCCGATGCGAACGCGCCGGCAAGCAGCTGCCCCTCGATTGCGACGTTGATGACGCCGACGCGCTCAGAAATGACTCCGCCGAGGGCTCCGAAGATGAGCGGTGCGCTGAGGCCGACCGTGCCAACCAGAAGGCCTGGAATCGGGATCGTCGCACCTGCAGCCGCCCAGGTCAGAAAGCCAGCGAGAAAGAGAACAGCGAAAAGGCTAATCAGCCAGAGCGGCGTCTTCTTGGCTTGGTACGCCCACACCGCCGAGAGCGCTGCAATGAGAAAGAGCAGGACCGTGATCACGCCGTTGACGAGCGGCACGTTGGCCTCGATCGGCGGCAATTGAATGAGGTCGGAGTCGGTCGACAGCTTGAATATCGTGATGCCCTCGCGCCCGAAGATGACAAACATAACGAGGCCAGCAAGCGCGAAGATGCCAAGCGCGATCGGCGGCTTGACGTTGCGCGTGACGGCCGTTTCGAGCACGATTGGCGCGGATGACGGCGTTGTAGCTGTGCTGGCGGTGGTCATGAGGTGGCCGTCGCTTTCGTCGTTGTCTTGAAGGGTCTCCGCCGCGCGCGCGCCGGTCCGTCCGGCGATGGAAGCCGGAAGATGGCCCGCACGAGCGGTGGTGCTGCGATGAAGAGCACGATGAGTGACTGCACAACAAGCACGATGTCGATGGGAATGCCCTCAGCGGCCTGCATCGAGTATCCGCCAGCCTTGAGCGCGCCGAACAGGATTGCCGCAAAGAACACCCCGACCGGCCTGGAACGACCCAGCAGGGCCACCGTGATGGCGTCAAAGCCGATCCCAGCGTCAATGCCCGCCGTGAATCCGGATGTCACGGTGCCAAGCACCTGTGCGACGCCAGCCATTCCGACGAGCCCGCCGGAGAACAGCATGACGTAGATGTAGACGCGCTTGACGTTGATGCCGGCGACTTTCGCCGCATGCGGGTTCAACCCGACCGCACGGAACTGGAATCCGAGGCTCGAGCGATTGATGAGGTACCAAACGTAGGCGGTTGCGGCAATCGCAAGAATGAATCCGGCGTGCAAGTTATAGGCGTCACCAAACAGCGGCGGGAAGACCGCGGTCTCCAGCATCGCCGGTGACTTCGGGTTGGTCGAGCCAGGCGCTTGCAGAGCGCCAGGAGTGCGCAGCAGGAACGAAACGAGATAGAAGCCGACGTAGTTGAGCATGATCGTCACGATCACCTCATTTGCTCCGGTCTGCGCCTTCAGAAGCCCGACAATTCCACCCCAGATCGCTCCGGCGAGAACGCCCATGACGACTGCGACGATCAGGTGGATGCCTGCTGGCAACGGCCAAGCGAACGCTACATACCCAGCCGCTGCGGATGCCACCAGCATCTGTCCGCGGCCACCAATGTTGAACAGGCCGACCCTGAACGCAAGCGCCAACCCGAGACCCGCCATGATGAGCGGTGTTGCGAAGGTCAGCGTCTCTGTCAATGGTCGGATGCCAGCGGCGAAATCGTCTCGACGGAAGTTGTAGATCGAGCCTTGGAAGAGCGCGCTGTACGCGCCAAAGACGGCATTCCAGATTGCCGCAAACATGTCACCGGGTCGCGAGAAGAAATATCCGGCTGCCGCTTGCACCTCGCTGTTAGTGAGCGCGATGAGGATCGCGCCGACAACCATCGCGAGCACGACCGCGAGCACCGAGACCAGAGCGCTGCCACTCATGATCTCGCGCAAAATTTGCTGCGCCCGGGAAGGCTCCTGGATCGAATCCTCGGGCGCGACCGCGAGCTGCGGCGCGGGCTGTGGGGCGCTCACGCTGCCGCTCCGGTCACCGCTGCGGTCGCCGTCGCTGCCGA
>CAZCOC010000141.1:0-4270 GCA_964500075.1 uncultured Salinibacterium sp. | reverse complement strand
GCCGCCATGGCGGCGAGAGCACCATTTGCTCCTGTCACGTACGCCTGATGGTGCTTGCTGTGATGCAACTCCATGATGGTGGCGCTGATGTGCGGCTCGAGTGCGGCATAGTCGTAACCGAGTTCTGGGAGGGTGTAGTCAGCCATGTCGTTCTCCTCGAGAATTGGCCGGGCGCATCCGAGCGGATGGCGCTGCGGCGGTAGCTCGAGTCTATCCTCGCTCGCAACCCACTCAACCGGCCCGCCGGCTTCACTGGTGCAGGCTCAGTCCTCGTCAAGGTCTGGCGGAAGGTTCGCGTCAGTGCCGGGTAGCCCCAGCTCGCTTGCGCGCTTGTCGGCCATCGCGAGGAGTCTACGGATTCGGCCTGCAATAGCGTCTTTCGTCATCGGGGGCTCAGCGTGGTGTCCGAGTTCATCGAGACTCGAGTCGCGAAAGCCAAGCCGAAGTTCTCCGGCGTAGAGCAGATGGGGAGGAACATCGCCGTCGAGAATCTCGAGCGCGCGCTCTACTCGCGCGCAGGCAGCAACCGCCGCTTGCGCAGAGCGTCGTAAGTTGGCGTCGTCGAAGTTCACGAGCCGATTGGCGGTCGCTCGAACTTCACGCCGCTGCCGCAGCTCGTTCCAGCTCTCGACGCTCGCGACTGCTCCCATCATGCTGAGCATCGCGCCGATCGCTTCACCGTCGCGAATCACGACGCGGTGCACGCCGCGCACCTCTCGAGCCTTCGCGGAAATCTGCAGTCGACCAGCCGCTCCAACGAGGGCCATTGCCGTCTCATTGCCCGGGCAGGTAACCTCGAGGGCAGCTGAGCGACCGGGGTCGGTGAGTGAGCCGGCCGCGAGAAACGCGCCCCGCCAGATTGCCGCGAGCTCTTCTCGACTCCCGGTCGTTAGGCGGTTCGGGAGTCCTCGTATCGGGCGACGTCTTGCATCCAGCAGTCCGGTCTGACGAGCAAGAGTCTCCCCGCCATCGATCACGCGCACGAGGTAGCTGTTGGTTCGGCGTGCACCAGTCGGGGCGACCACTGAGACCTCGCTGCGCACCCCGTAGAGTTCCGCGATGTTGCGGCGAACGCGCCGAGCAAGCTGTTCGGTCTCAAGCTCAGACTCGACTGCGATCCTCGATGAAATGAGGTGCAGACCCCCCGAAAACCGGAGGATGGTTGTGAGCTCTGCCGCTCGAACCGTGGTCTTTCCGGACTCGGTCTTCGCCAGCTCCTCTTTGACCTCGGTGGTGAGTCCCACGGGTGATCTCCTTTATGACGGTGGCGGATGGCGGGTGGCGGATGCCGGGTGGCGGTTCACAGATGCCGGATGTCGCAGGCGCTACCTGCTACTCACGGCCGAGATCCCGGTGCTTGACCGAGATCGCAATGGCAGGGTCGCTGGCGATGATCCGCGCAAGTTCCTCCGCAACGGCGACGGAGCGGTGCTTTCCGCCGGTGCATCCAATGGCGATAGTAGCGTGCCGTTTGTTCTCGCGCTGGTAGCCGTCAAACACGGGACGCAAGGCTGCTGCATAGCCACGAATGAAGTCTTCCGCCCCGGGCTGCGCGAGAACATAGTCCTTCACCGGCTGGTCAACTCCGGTGAGGGACTTCAACTCGGGAATCCAGAACGGATTCGGCAAGAATCGTGCGTCTGCGACGAGATCAACGTCGGTCGGCACGCCGTACTTGAACCCGAAGCTCACGATCGTCAGCCGAAGCCCCGCGGCGTCTTCGGCAGCGAACTTGTCGATGATGGCGGTCGCGAGTTGGTGGATGTTGAGGTCAGTGGTGTCGATGACGATATCACTGAGTTCACGTATCTCCGCCATGCGCTCGCGCTCGTTCATGATGCCGTCGAGGAGCGTGCCATCCCCTTGAAGCGGGTGTGGACGGCGCACTTGCTCGAAACGCCGCACGAGCGCACTATCCGTGGCTTCGAGAAAGAGCACGCGCACATTCGCTGAGCTCGCGCCAATGCTCTCGATAGCCTGTTGCACATCTGAAAACAGCCGCCCGCCACGAACGTCAACGACAGCGGCGATTCTCGGCAGCGCATTACCGGCCCGCGCGGCGAGTTCGACCAGCGGCAGCAGCATTTGCGGCGGCAGATTGTCGACGACGTACCAGCCGAGGTCTTCGAGCGCGTTCCCAACAGTGGAGCGACCGGCCCCGGACATGCCGGTGACGACGAGGAGCTCCTGATTGGTTGCGGTTGTCGGCATTCTCAGCACAGACTACCGGCACACTGCCGAGCCCCGACAGTCGCGGCCGCGTGCACACGAACAGCTCATGCGCGCAGCTGCTCGGCGACCGCGGCGGCCAGACTCGGGCCGATGCCGCGCACCCCGGCAATCTCTGCTGCGCTCGCTCGTCGCAGCCGAGCCACCGAACCGAAGTGGCCCAACAGCGCCTTGACGCGATGGGGGCCAAACCCTGGCACATTTGCAAGCACTGATTGGATGTCGCCAGAACGCTTCTGTCTCTGGAAGCTGATGGCAAAGCGGTGCGCTTCATCGCGGATGCGCTGCATCAGGAACAGTGCATCGCTATTCCTTGGCAGAATCACCGGGTAATCCGAGTCGGGAAGCCACACTTCTTCAAGCCGCTTGGCGATGCCACACAGCTGGATGCCGGTGACGCCCGACTCACTCAGTGCGCGTGAGGCAGCGGCCACCTGCGGTTGTCCGCCATCGACAATGAGCAACTGTGGCGGGTAAGCAAACTTTGCTCGAACGCCGTCCGCTGGGGCAGCAGCGGGTTCTTTCAGATAAGCAAGTCGACGCGCCAGTGTTCGATAGATCGAATCAGTGTCATCGCTTGACTCCGGAATGCTGAAGCGTCGGTATTGATCTTTCCGGGCCAAGCCGTCCTCGAACACCACCATCGAAGCAACGATGTTGGTTCCGCTGAGGTGTGAGACATCAAAGCACTCCATGCGCAGCGGGGCTTGGTCCATTCCAAGCGCGTGCTGCAGTTCGGCTACGGCCTTCGACCGCGCCGCGAAATCGGAGCTGCGACGGGTCTTGTAGAGGATGAGCGACTGGGTTGCGTTCGTTGCAACCGTCTGGGCAAGCGCGGCCTTCTCGCCGCGCTGGGCCACGGCAAGCTTGACCGCGGTGCCACGTAGACCGCTGAGCCATTGTTCGAGCTCGCTCGCGTCATCCGGGAGTGAAGGCACGATGACCTCGCGCGGTGGCTGGCTCTCTTCATAGGCGTTCTGGATCACCATCTCGACCAGCGCTGGTAGATCGAGATCGAGTTCCTTGTCGACCACCCAGCCGCGTACACCGCGGATTCGGCCGCCGCGCACGATGAACTGCTGCACTGCAGCCGCGAGTTCGTCGTGGGCAATCCCGAACACGTCAGCGTCGACATCCTCGCCGAGTACGACAACGCTCCTCGCGAGCGCAGCTTTCATTGCCCCGCTCTGATCGCGATACCGGGCGGCGGCCTCGTAATCTTGGCGCTCGGATGCCTCCTGCATGCGTCGCGAAATCGCCGTCAAGTAGCGTGAGTCATTGCCGGCCATAAAGCTGGCAAAGTCGAGAGCGATGGACTTGTGCTCGGCGCCCGTCACCCGCCCGACGCACGGGGCAGCACATTTTCCAATGTCGCCGAGCAGACATGGACGCCCGGTCTGCTTTGCCCGCCGAAAGGTTGTCTCTGAGCAACTGCGCATTGGGAACGCTTTGAGCAAGATGTCGACCGTCTCGCGGATCGCCCAGGCCTTGGTGTAGGGGCCGAAGTAGCGAGCACCGTCAATCTTTCGGTTTCTGGTGACGAGTACGCGCGGCACATCGTCTGCGAGCGTGATCGCGAGGTAGGGGTAGCTCTTGTCGTCCTTGAACTGCACGTTGAATGGCGGGTCAAACTCTTTGATCCACGTGAACTCGAGCTGCAGCGCCTCGAACTCGCTGCCGACGACAGTCCATTCGACAGAGTTGGCGGTCGTGACCATTCTGCGCGTGCGTTCGTGCAGGGTCGCGAGCGGAGCGAAGTAGTTGCTCAGGCGCGCTCGAAGGTTCTTTGCCTTGCCGACGTACAGCACACGCGACGTGCTATCGCGAAAGCGGTACACGCCCGGCCCGGTCGGGATCTCGCCCGCCTTCGGACGGTAGCTCAATTCACCAGCCACGAGCGGGGCCTAGGCTCGCACTCCGTGGAGCGCTTCGCTCAGAAAGATGCCGGTGTGGCTGTCTTCCACGGCGGCGATCTGCTCTGGCGATCCGGTTGAGAGTACCTTGCCTCCGCCTGCGCCACCCTCCGGTCCAAGGTCGATGA
>CAZCOC010000140.1:0-4344 GCA_964500075.1 uncultured Salinibacterium sp. | reverse complement strand
CGATGTAGCGGTCGGTCGGAAAATTATCGCGGTCGATCACGATCTCGGTTCGATCTGGTCTCGCCGCGAGCGCTGCGTGCACGGCCTTGTAGAGCAACACCGTCGTTGAGTCGCCGATCGCCACCTGACCGGATGCCGCGCCGAGCGCCACTCGGCCGAGCTCGTCGCCCACGGTGAGTGGCAGATCAAGCCAACCTTCGTCCCACCCTCGAATCAGTCGACCGCCCCAGTGCTGCGTGACAAAGGTCGCGATGCGCTCTCGTGATGCCCTCAGGGGCCTACCAAGTGAGTTGCCGTCGAAGTACGCGACGAGCCCCGGCGATTCGATGAACTTTTCCCGATGCTCGCGCAGCGGATCCGCCGCATCGAGCGCGGCCGCTGTAGCCCCTGCATCGTGAACGGTCATCGCGAGCCCATCACTTCGCCCCGAGTTGCGTCCGAGCCTCGTGCAGCACCTCGAGCACCTCGATCGCGTCGTCGAGAGTGTGCAGCGGGGACTCGGTGAGCCCGTCCGCAACGTGCTGGGCCATCGCCGCGGCCTGATAGCAGAGCCCCTCTTGCCAGCTGATGTCCGAGGTGTCAGTCCATTCGAGCGTCTCGTTGTCACTGCGCCCGGTGAGGCGAAAACCGCCCGGTCCCATGAACGCCGTTGTGAAGTCGAGCCGAGCCCGCGTTCCGACGACACTCGCGAGATTGTTGCCCTGCGCGCTCAGACTCGTCGTCAACACCGACTGGGCCCCGCCGCCGTGATCCCCGATCACAACCGACTGGTCATCCACTCCGGTCGATGCGAGCGAACCGAGTGCCGTGATCGAACGCGGCGCGCCGAGTGTGAAATGGATGAACCAGCCAGGGTAGACCCCGAGATCGAGGAGCGCACCGCCAGCCAACGCCGGATCAAAGAGCCTGCTTGCCGGGTCAAACTCGAATTGCACACTGAAGTCCGCCTGCACTTGCCGCACGTCGCCGAACGCCCCGTCCGCGAGCAACTGGTCGATGATGGAGCTCTGCGGTAGAAACCGTGACCACATGGCTTCCATGGCGAACACGCCAGCGCTTCGCGCAGCATCCGCTATCTGGCGTGCCTCGTCAGGGGTCGCAGCAATCGGCTTCTCGATGAGCACGTGCTTGCCCGCCGCGATCGCCAAGAGCGCCAGTCGCGCGTGCTCACTGTGGGGCGAGGCAATGTAGACCGCGTCAACACCGGCATCCTCGACCAGCTGTTCGTAGCTGCCGTGCGCCCGCTCGATAGCGTGGTTGCGCGCAAAACTCTGCGCGCGATCCAGGCTGCGGGATGCCACGGCGACCACCCGCTGCTCGGTATGACGATGCACGGCATCCACCCATTGGTGGGCAATGTGGCCGGGGGCAAGCACCGCCCAACGAAGCGTGGCGCCACCCAGAAGGGGCGTGATGGATGCGGACGGCAGACTCGAGGGAAAGGGGCTCACGTCAGCGAATCTACCCTTCACTGCGACCCGGTATTCTGTGCGAATGGACTTTGCCATCGACTTCACGCCCGAGCTTCTCGTCGCGTTCCTGACCCTCTTCGTGCTCGAACTCGTGCTTGGCGTTGACAACGTCATTTTCATCTCGATTCTTGCCAGCAAGCTGCCAGTCGAGCAGCAAGCGAGGGCTCGGAACCTCGGTCTGACGCTGGCCATGCTCATGCGCATCGTGCTGCTGTTCGCTGCGACCTGGATCATCTCGCTGAAGGAAGACCTGTTCGTCATCGCCGGATTCGGGTTCTCCGGGCGTGACCTCATCCTGATCCTTGGTGGCGGGTTCCTCATCTACAAAGCGGTGCGGGAGATCCACGAGAAGCTCGAGGGGGCAGAATCCCATGGCAAGGGAATCGGACGCGGCACGGTGACCTTCGCGTCCGTGATCGGTCAGATCATTCTCATCGACCTAGTCTTCTCCTTCGACTCGGTGATCACCGCCGTCGGTATGGTCGACGAACTTTTGGTGATCATCGTCGCCGTGCTCCTCTCGTTCACCGTGATGCTGTTCTCGGCGAGGTTCATCTTCGTCTTCGTGAACAAGCACCCAACGGTAAAGATGCTCGCGCTCGTCTTCCTTGTGCTGATCGGCGTCTTCCTGATCGCTGACGGCTTCGACGTCAAGATCGACAAGGCGCTCATCTATGTACCGATGGCGTTCGCGATCATCGTCGAAGCGCTCAACCTCGCGTACAAGCGGCGAATCGAGAAGCGCGACGGCCCAATCGAGCCCGTGCAGTTGCGTCACGCGTACACCAAGGCGGATGACCGTGATGCGGTCGCTGCGGCGACCTCGCAGAACCCTGATGCCGGGTCGGTCGGCCTATCACGCAAGCCGGTGACCGGCGCGATCAACGACAACGACGGCCATCAAGAACCGGCGGGACTCGGCTAACAAGCCGGTACACCGAATAAGCGCACGCGTCGAATCTGCGCGCGCTCGGCACCTGTACTCTGTGCCAATGGACTTTGCGATCGACTTCACGCCCGAGCTTCTTATCGCCTTTCTCACCCTCCTCGTTTTGGAGATCGTGTTGGGCATCGACAACGTCATCTTCATCTCAATTCTTGCCAGCAAGCTGCCGGTCGAGCAGCAAGCGAAAGCTCGCAATCTTGGGCTGAGCCTCGCGATGGTCATGCGCATTGGCCTGCTGTTCGCGGCCAGTTGGATCATCAGCCTGAAGGATGACCTTTTCACGCTGTTCGGCTACGGCTTCTCGGGCCGCGACCTCATCCTGATACTCGGCGGCGGCTTCTTGATCTACAAGGCGGTGCGGGAAATCCACGAGAAGCTCGAGGGCGCCGAGTCGCATGCCACCGGCAGCAGCCCAGCAAAGACCATCACGTTCGGTGCAGTTATCGTGCAGATTCTGCTGATCGACATCGTCTTCTCGTTCGACTCGGTCATCACCGCAGTCGGAATGGTCGACAGTCTTCTGGTCATCATCGTCGCTGTTGTGCTGTCGTTCAGTGTCATGCTCTTCTCGTCGAAATACATCTTTGCCTTCGTGAACAAGCACCCGACCGTCAAGATGCTCGCACTCGTTTTTCTCGTGCTCATCGGTGTCGTACTCATTGCAGACGGCTTCGACGTCAAGATCGACAAGGCGCTCATCTACGGGCCGATGGCGTTCGCGATCATCGTTGAGGCCCTCAACCTCGCATACAAGCGGCGAATCGAGAAGCGCGACGGCCCAATCGAGCCCGTGCAGTTGCGTCACGCGTACACCAAGGCGGATGACCGGATGGCGGTCGCCGCAGCAACCTCCAACAACCCGGATGCCGGGTCGGTCGGCCTCTCCCGTAAGCCGGTGACCGGCGCGATCAGCGACAACGACGGGCATCAAGAACCGGCCGGGCTCGGCTAGTTGGATACGGAAGTGGCCGGTGAGCAACGTCAGCGGGACAGTTCGCGCAGCACCGCCGCCAACTGCTCGACGGCCAAGTCAATATCCGTTTCGCTGATCACGATCGGCGGGGCAAAGCGAATCGTCGAACCTTGGGTGTCCTTGACCAGCACGCCCCGCTCAAGCAGTAGCTCGCATACCTTGCGGCCGGTCGCAATCGTCGGGTCAATATCAACCCCGGCCCACAATCCTGCGCCGCGCACAGCGGTGACACCGTGGCCGATGAGGGCGCGGAGTCTGGCTTGCAGCCGCTCGCCAAGCACTCCAGCGCGCTCCTGAAGATCGCCGCTTGACAGGAGCTCGACGACGGCGAGCCCGACAGCGGCGGCCAGCGGGTTGCCGCCGAAGGTGGAACCGTGTTCGCCAGGGCGCAGCACCCCGAGAATGTCGCGGTTGCCGACGACCGCGCTGACCGGAACAATGCCGCCGCCGAGCGCCTTGCCGAGCACATAGAGATCGGGAACAACACCGACGAGGTCACACGCAAAGGTAGACCCGGTTCGCCCGAGCCCGCACTGGATCTCGTCGGCGATGAACAGCACGTTGTGCTTGCTCGTGATCGTGCGCACCTTGGGGAGATAGTCCGCGGGTGGAACGATGATGCCCGCTTCGCCTTGGATCGGCTCGAGCAAGACGGCGACCACGGGGGATCCGGCGCGGTCGCCGGCCTCAATTGCGGTCTCGATGGCCGTGGCATCCCCGTATGGAACACTCACGAAGCCCGGAGTGAAGGGGCCGAAATCTGCTCGGGATTGCTCATCGTTCGAGAAGCTGATGATCGTGGTGGTTCGACCGTGAAAGTTGCCGTCTGCGACGATGATCGTCGCTCGCTCGGCTGGAACGCCCTTGACGCGGTAGCCCCACGCGCGGGCGACTTTGATGGCCGATTCGACCGCCTCGGCGCCCGTGTTCATCGGCAGCACCATCTCTTTGCC
>CAZCOC010000139.1:0-4468 GCA_964500075.1 uncultured Salinibacterium sp. | reverse complement strand
TCGGTCTGCCGAACCCGGCGGTGCAGGCGCTGCTGGCCGAGTTTCAGCCAGACGTCATTCACGCGGCATCCCCGTTTCTGCTCGGTGCGCAGGCGATCGCAGCTGGCAATCGGCTTGGCATCCCGTCGGTCGCAATTTTCCAGACGGATGTCGCTGGGTACGCCAGGCGCAATCACCTCGGTGCTGCGACTCGCCTCGCTTGGCGCCTGGTGCGCTGGGTGCACGAGGGAGCGGAGCTCACGCTCGTGCCGTCAACGGCGTCGATGCGCGATCTCGAAGCCGCCGGTGTGCAGCGGCTCAAGCGGTGGGGGCGCGGCGTCGACCTGAACACGTATCACCCGCGCAACCGTGCAACAGCGGATGTCGCAAGACTGCGCCAACGGCTCGCACCCCACGGCGAGTCGATCATCGGCTACGTCGGTCGAATCGCGCCCGAGAAGCAGGTCGAGCGCTTCGCAGCGCTGCGTGGACTGGAGGGCATTCGGATCGCGATCGTTGGCGACGGGCCATCGGACGCGCTCGTCAAGCGCCAACTCGCCGGGATGCCGGTGGCCTTTCTCGGCAAGCTCACCGGAGTCGACCTCGCCAATGCATACGCCGCATTCGACATGTTCGTGCACACCGGCACCGAGGAAACGTTCGGGCAGACCGTCCAGGAAGCACACGCGACTGGAATCCCGGTGATTGCGCCGCGCGCTGGCGGTCCAATCGACCTGATTGATCACGGAACGACCGGGTACCTCTTCGATCCAGACGACGATTCGCAATTGCGGGCGTACGTGGAGAACCTCGTGATCGACGCAGAACTTCGCTTGGCGATGGGCGAAGCAGGGCGCCGCAGCGTGCTGGCAAAATCGTGGGATGCGATCTGTGGCGAATTGCTGTTGCACTACCAGTCCGCGATCGCCAGCCGTGTACCGGCGTTCGCCGCGAGGTCCTAAAGAAGCCTGGTTCTTGCCAAAAGTAGGCCAAAGTCAAGCTGCTGAGCCCGATCGTGGCGTTCGCACACTGCAGCGCGGAATAGACTGAAACAGTCCATTTCCGGACATTGCTTCGCCGCTCCACTGCGGCCACATTCTGCCCCGAGGAGGGTTGCTCGTGCCAGATAACTCGGCGGATACCCTGGCGAGTAGCCCAAGCGCCACGCCCGTGATTTCGATGCCGAACCGGCCGGCAGGAACGCTCTACCGTGGCCGAGAAGGGATGTGGTCGTGGGTGCTACACCGGATCACCGGCGTCTCGATTTACTTCTTCTTGTTGGTGCACATTCTCGACACGGCGCTCGTCCGGGTCAGTCCTGAGGCGTACAACATTGTCATCAAGAGTTACCAAACGCCGCTCATGGGCGTCGCCGAGATAGGCCTTGTTGCGGCAATCGGCTTCCACGCGCTCAACGGCCTGCGGATTATCTTGGTCGACTTCTGGAGTTTCGGTGCGAAGCACCAGCGGCTGTTGTTCTGGGTTGTCGTCGGGCTGTGGCTGGTGCTGCTCGCTGGCTTCATCCCCAGGCATCTGATGAATGTCTTTGGAGGCGGAGAATGAGCACCGATACCGTCGCAGCGCCACGAAGTCCTCGGCTCGCACCGCGAAGCCGCGGCGTGAACTGGGAGAAGTGGGGCTGGATCTACATGCGGGCCTCCGGCGTCGCGCTCGTGGTGCTCATTTTCGGCCACCTGTTCGTCAACCTCATGGTCGGTGAAGGAGTCAAAGCGATCGATTTCGCTTTTGTCGCGGGCAAGCTCACCGATCCATTCTGGGTGGTGTGGGACACGCTCCTGTTGTGGCTAGCGCTCATCCACGGCGCCAACGGTATGCGCACCCTGACCAATGATTACGCCCCGAACCCGACGATCAGGCGCATCCTGCTCGGCGGCATCGCGGCATCCACTGCAGTTCTATTGATTTTGGGAACCCTTGTGATCTACACCTTTGACCCATGCCCCGCCGGATCCCCAGCCGACCTGCTGCCGAGCTTCTGCCCGGTGCCGTAATGGTTGCCCCCGGGAGCGACTCGACTGCAAAGGCTGCACCAGCGAGCGAAGAGAGCACTGTCATTGACGGCGTTCGCTACCACCGCTTCGACATCGTCATCGTTGGCGCCGGCGGCGCGGGTATGCGTGCCGCGATCGAGGCCGGTCCGAACGCCAACACCGCCGTCATCTCGAAGCTCTATCCGACGCGGTCCCATACCGGCGCCGCGCAGGGCGGCATGGCAGCGGCGCTTGCAAACGTCGAAGAAGACAACTGGGAGTGGCACACCTTCGACACGGTCAAGGGTGGTGATTACCTGGTTGATCAGGATGCCGCTGAGATCCTTGCGAAAGAAGCCATCGACGCGATCATTGACCTCGAGAACATGGGCCTGCCGTTCAACCGCACTCCAGACGGCAAGATCGACCAGCGTCGGTTCGGCGGCCACACGGCCGACCACGGCAAGACACCAGTGCGTCGCGCGTGCTATGCGGCAGACCGCACCGGTCACATGATTCTGCAGACGCTGTATCAAAACTGCGTCAAGCACGGCATCAATTTCTTTAACGAGTTCTACGTGCTCGACCTGATTATGGATCACGAGCGCAAGCCAGTCGGTGTTGTCGCGTACGAGCTCGCGACCGGTGAACTTCACGTCTTCCAAGGCAAGGCGATCATCTTCGCAACCGGCGGGTTCGGCAAGATCTACAAGACCACCTCGAACGCTCACACGCTCACCGGCGACGGCGTTGGAATCATCTGGCGCAAGGGTCTGCCCCTCGAAGACATGGAGTTCTACCAGTTCCACCCGACCGGACTTGCCGGGCTCGGCATCCTGCTCTCTGAGGCGGCCCGCGGCGAGGGTGCCATCTTGCGAAACGCCGATGGCGAGCGGTTCATGGAGCGGTACGCCCCGACGATCAAGGACTTGGCGCCTCGCGACATCGTCTCGCGGTGCATGGCGACCGAGATTCGTGAAGGTCGGGGCGGTGGGCCAAACAAGGACTACGTCTACCTCGACATCACCCACCTCGAGCCAGCCGTGATCGACGCGAAACTGCCAGACATCACCGAGTTCGCGCGCACCTACCTCGGTGTTGAGCCGTACACCGAGCCAGTGCCGGTGTTGCCGACGGCGCACTACGCGATGGGTGGCATCCCAACCAACGTCAAGGCCGAGGTGCTCAGCGACAACGACACTGTTGTGCCAGGCCTCTACGCGGCAGGCGAGTGCGCTTGCGTGAGCGTTCACGGCTCCAACCGACTCGGCACCAACTCACTGCTCGACATCAACGTCTTCGGCAAACGGGCCGGGCGCTATGCCGTCGAGTACGTCAAAACGGCCGAGTTCAGAACTATGCCGGATGACCCGGCGAAGGAAATTCGCGAGCTACTGGCGACTCTGAGTTCCTCCAACGGCACCGAGCGTGTCGCCGTTATTCGGCGCGAACTGCAAGAGTCGATGGACCGAAACGCGCAGGTATTCAGAACCGAAGAGAGCCTGACTGAGGTGACCCACGTCATCCAGGGCCTGCGCGAGCGGTACAAGCACATCTCTGTTCAAGACAAGGGAAAGCGCTTCAATACCGATCTCCTTGAGGCGGTTGAGCTCGGGTTCCTGCTCGATCTTGCCGAGGTGACCGTGTACTCGGCGCGCAACCGCAAGGAAAGCCGCGGAGCGCACATGCGCGAGGACTACCCGAATCGCGACGACGAGAACCTCATGGTGCACACGATGGCATACCTCACCGGGGATGCGCACTCGGCGGATGCCGGTGACCACATCCGCCTTGACTGGAAACCGGTCGTCGTCACCAACTACCAGCCGATGGAGAGGAAGTACTAGTGAGTACCGCCACAGCAGAGCGACCGGCTGCGCCAGAGGTAGTGCCGACCTACACGGCGACCCTGATCATCCGCCGCTTCGATCCGGATGTCGACGACGAGCCCCGCTGGCAGGACTTCGACGTCGAGGTTCACGCGATTGACCGTGTGCTTGACGCTCTGCACAAGATCAAGTGGGAGCAGGACGGAACTCTCACCTTCCGCCGCTCGTGCGCGCACGGCGTGTGCGGTTCGGATGCGATGCGCATCAACGGTCGCAACCGGCTGGCCTGCAAGACCCTCATGAAGGATCTCGACCTCTCGAAGCCGATCTACATTGAGGCCATCAAAGGGCTGCCCCTCGAGAAAGACCTCATTGTCGACATGGAGCCGTTCTTCGAGTCGTACCGGTCGATCAACCCGTTCCTGATGGCGGCTCCGATCGCTGGCGGCAGGGAACGCATTCAGTCTCCGGTTGAGCGCGCGCGATTCGATGACACCACCAAGTGCATCCTGTGCGCTGCGTGCACCTCGGCCTGTCCGGTCTTCTGGACTGACGGCCAGTATTTCGGGCCTGCCGCCATCGTGAATGCTCACCGCTTCATCTTCGACTCGCGAGACGAGGGAGCGGCGGTGCGGCTGGACATCCTGAACGACAAAGAGGGTGTTTGGC
>CAZCOC010000138.1:0-4472 GCA_964500075.1 uncultured Salinibacterium sp. | reverse complement strand
TCGAACACATTTGTCGAGAATTCGGGGTTGACCTCGATCGAGTTTTCGTCTTCACCCCCTAGTCCTCGAAGGGTCCCCTTGATCCGTCCAGGTACTACGCCTGAGACGATCAACTTGATGTTGCTCGGCGAAACCTCCGCACCGCTCGAGTGGACTCGGGTCGGCGCGTCCGCGGAATGCGAAGGCCACCGCGGGGCCGGGCCAGTAAAACTATCGACCAACAAATGACGGCTGTCTCGTAACCCAACAACTCGCAAGACATGTTCTGAGAACTGCCAGAACACAGAGTTCGCCTCATCGACGATCGCTTAGCAGCGTTCGCCGGGGTGTCTCTAAACACTAGGAAACGAGGCGTCTCACCGTGCGGCGGCCGATTGCTGCCGACGATCGGCCGGGCGTGGCTGTGTTGCATCCCATGGGTTTCGAGGCACTGAGGTTGCGAGACGCATCGACGGCCTTGGAATCAGGCTCGACAGGCGATTGGACATCAGCGACCCTTGACTGGCAACCGTTGGGTTGCCTATGGTGGTCGAATGGAAGACGTGTTCCGGGCGGTCGCCGACCCAATCCGGCGCGCGCTCATCGATGAGTTGCGCGAGCGCAACGACCAGTCGTTGTTCGAATTGTGTACGCGGCTGATGTCGGGCAGGGGCATTCACGTGACCCGGCAGGCAGTGAGCAAGCACCTCGCGGTACTCCGCGAGGCCGGGCTGTTAAGCATCGACCGGGTCGGGCGAACGAGCATCCATCACCTGAAGTCTGTACCACTAAATGAGCTGAGAGATTGGCTCGACCGTAAGGAGACACCATGATCAAGATAACCACCGCGAGCGTCTTCGTCGACGATCAGGCCAAGGCGCTCGCGTTTTACACCGACATACTGGGTTTTGTGAAGAAGACAGACATACCCGTGGGCGAGCACCGCTGGTTGACCGTCGTGTCGCCCGCCGTCCCGGACGGCGTAGAACTGTTGCTCGAGCCATCTGATCACCCGGCGGCGAGAGTTTTCAAGGATGCATTGGTTGAGGATGGCATCCCGTTCACCAGCTTCGGGGTGGATGACGTGTTCACCGAGTACGCGCGTCTCACCGCTTTGGGTGTCACCTTCGTCCAGCCACCCACGGATGCCGGAATGGTCATCACCGCGACTCTCAGCGACACGTGCGGCAACCTGATCCAGATCGCAAGCGTCAAGTGAATCAACTCAACGAGCACGGCCTCAGAACTGGCCGATGGGAGGAGCCTGATCCGCACGGAGGCGTCGTCACCGGTAGCTACATCGCCGACGAGCGGCAAGGAAAATGGGTACACAAATTTGCCGATGGACGGGTGCGCTCCGAGTTCAACTACGACACTGGCAAGCTCACTGGAGAGTGCACCTGGTACCGCGCAACTGGCGGGCTAATGCAAAAGGGCACCTTCCTTAACGACCAGAAGCACGGCCTCTGGCAGCGCTGGACCGCCGCCGGTGACCTCCTGGATGAGGGGCACTTCGACCGCGGCACCAAGATTGGCGAGTGGGTCGTATACAACCCCGACGGGAGCGTGAAGAGGCGCTCCAGTCACCGCTCGAGACCTGAAACCCGTTGAGGGTGAACGCGGAAAGGGAATGCTGCAGGTGTGCGCCCGTGGAGGTGTCCGAGTTGCCGACCGTTCCGATCGGATCCCCAGCGCGCACCTGTGCGCCCTCGCTGACGAAGATGCCCGAGGGCCACATGTGCATGTAGAGCACGCTCAGCCGCTCACCGCTCGGCCCTACGGAGGTGACAGTGACTGAGTTGTTCCCGCTCGCGGGGAAGGAAACACGGCTCACGGCGCCGTCGAAGACCGACAGCAATGGGGTGCCGTCCGCCGCCGCGAAGTCCGTCCCCTCGTGCATCTTCACCGTCCCGAACACGGGGTGCACCCGTATTCCGTATGGCGAGGAGGTCGACCACGTGCCGTCTGGCAGCGGGAAGACGGCCAGAGGCCCTGCGGCTCCTGCAAGGCCGGCCCCATCCAGGCAGGACTGCGCTTGCGGTGAGAGCTCGACGCCGCGGTAACCTGCGGCCCCTGAATGTCTTGACGCCCGGCTCGTGCAAGAGGGCGACTCGCCCGCCATCGGGACGCCGGGCGGGCGAGAAGCGGGATCGGGCTTCGCTATGCGCTCAAGATGCGGAATTGCAAGCGTGCGCACGTTCGATGAGGTGTCGCCCGACGCGGCCAGAATAGTGAGGAGCCCTTGGAGTGAACCCGATGCACCTTTACCTACGCGCCGATAGCATCCATCTGAGCGAGGGCCGTGCTGAGGCGCTCGATGACGAGTTCTTCCTTTCGCATCCGGCAGCGTACTTCGCCTCGCGGATCTCATCGCTACTTACCGCGGAGCGCAGTGTGGCGGTCCCGACGCCGGCCGACGAGCCGGAGTTCTTCGACGCGCTCGGACTGACCAAGACGGACCAGTTGCTGGTGTTCGAGGAGCAGGATCGTCGGCTGCAGGTAGCGGTCGAGGCGCTCAGTCTGCGCCACCAGGCCGCCGAGGCGCTGCTCCGGTTCATGTACGCCGTGACGGCGGCGAAGCCGAAGGAAGGCGACGCACCAAGCACGTGGCTGGCGATTGCGGATAGCCCCAACGCCCTCATTGACGTAGTCCAGAAGACCGTCGCTGCCCTGGGTGCCGACGAAGAGCTGTTCCTGCGATGCCTCTTCACGCCTGGGACGCGCGTCGACGAGAACGTGGCGGGCGCAGCAGAGACCGCCGTGGCATGGGTGAACCACGCGAGTTCGCTACTGACCGGCGACGAGCTGTCTGTGAACGCGGCACACAACAAGGTGACGCACGGCCTCGCGGTGAGCGCCCGCGGAGACGTCCGCATCGAACTCATAACCACGCCGCCGGACGAACTTGGGCAGATCCCCGTGAGTGCGTTCGGAGAAGGGAAGTCGGTGCCGATCTTCGATCGCCCCATGCTGACGTATCTCAGTCGCCCGCAGGTGAGGCCCAAGCAAGGGCTGGAGGCCATCTCACTGCGGGTCGATGTGCCGGTGGTCCTCGCCGAGGCTTGGATGATCGCGAACGTCTACGCCGCGATGTTCCACGCTCGGGCGAAGCGCCACTTCGGTGATGAGATGCCGGAAGGTGTAGCCCCGTATCCCACGCTCGCCATCGGACGACTCCCCGAGCAGGTGATTGGCGGACGACCCCTCGGGTACCGGGAGGCGGTGACCCTCCCGCCCGATGACACCACCGAACCTCGCAAGTCCGGTCTGTTCTTCCACGGCAGCTTCATCCCGATGGACATCGACTACGACAGCAAGGTCGGCGGAGTTGTCGTCGACGGCTGAGCCGTGGTGTCGGCGCCCGTCGATAGTCTGAACTAAAGGAGGTACGGACCATGATGTCGGTCGACTGCAACGTCTGCGGGGAGGCGATGACGCTGGCTATGAAGCCTCGCGAGCGCTGGACGCCACTGCCGAAGAACGAGCGATCGACGATGATTCCCTATGCCTTCGATGAATGGGTTTGCTCCAATGACCATCGCCGCGATCTGACGTACGCCGAGTCTCGGTTGCTCGAGTGACCCCGGACGAGGTAGTGGCCGTCGCGACAGTCGCCGGGGTCATCGTCGCGGCGCTGTTCGGCATCTCTGGGTTCGTCGTGGGGTTGGTTGGGCTGCACCACGCGAACAAGGCGAAGGAAGCAGCTACGGGCGCGAACTTCATCGCAAAGGACGCCAACAGCATCGCGAAGGGTGCGAACACGCTCTCGACCGAGGCCAACACGATCGCCCGTGAAGCTACCGACATCGCGCGGGCAGGTGAAGTGCGGGCCACCGAGCAGCACGACGTGACATGGGATTGCGACTGGAAGTCTCCTGGCATGTACGCCGTCCGAAATGAAGGCAAGCAATCGGCATACAAGGTCTGGATCCAGATCACCGTAGGCAACGAGATCGAAGAGGCGAGCCTCGACGTCGTCGAAGGAGGCCAAACGGTGCTTCTGGAGATGCCCAAGTCGAAGCTGATCTGGGAGGCCGAGCATCGTGACGAGGAGGAGCGCCGTCGACTGAAGCGCCGGAGCACCGGGCTGCTAGGAGCGATCGATATTCCGAACCTTTCCGTTCCAGCCTTCAACTATCACTACGTCCGCGATCGAGTGCTTTGGCGAACGGAACTAGGTACGCCGAGGGAGCATGACAAGGGGTATCCCATGGGGACAGTCGGGCCGTAGCTCGCTCGTTATATTCTCTGCGTCGGGAGCACTCTTGGCCACCGTCCGCTGCAGGCTAGTGCGATTCTCCCGATCAGTACCACCTGATCCGCGGAGGTCCGCAGCACCCCTCTACCCCGGCCCGCTCCCCGGTTGACCCGCCCGGGTGTGCGATTCGCAGATCGGTGCGTCAAACGCGACGCCGCGATTGTCTCGCATCCCTACGGTGGCGAGTTCAGGTGGTGAGCGCAACACCCTGAGTTCTAGTGGGTGTTGTCGATGG
>CAZCOC010000137.1:0-4489 GCA_964500075.1 uncultured Salinibacterium sp. | reverse complement strand
GAGCAGACCGCCGTCCAGATTGGACCCCGCGGGAAAAGCCTGCCGCGAACCGCGCAGAGCGCCCGGCATATGGTGACCGACCGCAGCGTGCGGAGCGCCCGGCATATGGTGACCGCGCCGAGCGTCCTGCTCGTACCGAGCGTCCGGCCTATGACCGTACCGAGCGTCCTGCTCGTACCGAGCGTCCGGCCTATGACCGCGCCGAGCGTCCTGCTCGTACCGAGCGTCCGGCCTATGACCGCGCCGAGCGCGCCCCTCGTCGCGATGCCGGGTCATTCCAGCGCAACGACCGCCCGGTCCGTCGCGAGAGCAGCTATTACCCCGACCGCGAGTCGAAGAGCTCGTTTCAGCCCGGTGAAGACGTCGTGCTTGAGCGCCTCGAAGCCGCAGTCATCACGGCGGGCGAAGTTGACGGAGTGACCTTCGCCGACCTCGGTCTTGGCGGCAACATTGTGCGCCAGCTCGCGAGCATGGGCGCTGAGGCGCCGTTCGCGATCCAGGCCGCAACGATCCCGGATGTCCTGTCTGGCAAGGATGTACTCGGCCGCGGCAAGACCGGGTCGGGCAAGACGATTGCCTTCGGTGCTCCGCTCGTTGAGCGCCTGATGGAGAACAACGGTGGCAAGGATCGCCAGATGGGGCGCAAGCCTCGCGCGCTCATCCTTGCCCCTACTCGCGAGCTCGCCATGCAGATCGACCGCACGGTGCAGCCAATCGCCCGCAGCGTTGGTCTGTTTACAACGACGATCGTCGGCGGAGTTCCGCAGTACAAGCAGGTCTCTGCGCTCCAGCGCGGCGTTGACATCGTGATTGCCACCCCTGGCCGCGTTGAGGACCTGATTGAGCAGGGTCGACTCGATCTGTCAAACGTCTTCGTCACGGTGATCGACGAAGCCGACCACATGTGTGACCTTGGCTTCCTGGAGCCGGTGCAACGAATCCTTCACGAAACGAAGGATGGCGGCCAGAAGCTGCTCTTCTCGGCGACGCTTGATAAGGGCGTTGCGACTCTCGTTGAGGAGTTCCTCGCAGAGCCGGCTGTGCACGAGGTCGCCGGTGAAGACCAGGCTTCGTCGAGCATCGACCACCGTGTTCTACTGATCGAGCAGCGCGATAAGCGGCAGATCATTGAGCAGCTCGCATCCGGCGATGGTAAGACCCTCATCTTCACGCGCACGCGTGCGTTCGCTGAAGAGATGAGCGATTTCCTTGAGGATGCGGGCATCCCGGCAACGAGCCTGCACGGCGACCTGAACCAGTCGCGCCGTACGCGCAACCTGAGCCTGCTCACCAGCGGCCGGGTGAACGTGTTGGTTGCGACGGACGTTGCGGCACGCGGCATCCACGTTGATGACATCTCGCTCGTAATTCAGGCCGACGCGCCGGAGGAGTACAAGACCTACCTGCACCGCTCAGGCCGCACCGGCCGCGCTGGCAAGGTCGGAACTGTCGTCACACTCGTGAACAAGAACCGCCGTCGCAAGATGGACGAGCTGCTCGGTCGCGCCGAGATCGACGCCACGATGAGCCACGTTGCCCCCGGCGACGAGCTGCTCGTCACTCTCGCCGCCCTGTAGTACACCAGACGGTGGCGCTCACCCGCTCAGGGGGTGAGCGCCACCGTCGTTTAACCGCCTCGAAACTCCAGTTCTGACGGTCTCGCGCCTCCCGACCGTTGAAAGTGGAGTTTGGAGACCTGCCACACACTCCGCGTGAGAATCGAACCGCGGCAATCACCTTTGGTGCGTCTACCACGAACCGAGCTGATTGAGCGATGGCAAGAAAAGTGGTCAATGTGACCCAAATTGGCGAGCGGCGAGCGGCGAGCGGTGAAGAGATAGTCGTGACCAAGCATGGTGAGCCTCGATTTAAGATTGTTGCGGTTGTCGCCAGAAAGGCCCGTCCTCGGCCGGGGAGCGTCGACCCCGGCTTGTCGCCTCAGGAAATCGAGGCCGTGAGCCGAGTGGACTGGTTCACGCCAGACGAACATATCGAGCGTGAGTTCGGCGTGCGCGAATGAACCTGCTGCTCGATAGTCATGTCGTCGTCTGGTGGGTCGAAGCCAATTCGCGGGTGAAGAGCGAGTGGCTTGAGCCAATTCTCGACAGTTCGAACACCGTCTTTGTGAGCGCAGCGACCGCGTGGGAGATAGAGATCAAGAAGCGCAGCGGCACGCTGTCATTCGGTCCAACGATCGTTGAGGTGGCCACCGGGTACGCGTTTGAGCTGCTGCCGATCTCGGTCTCTGATGCGGTCAGCGCTGGCTCGCTCGAGCGCGGGATGGTCTTCGTGACCAACGATGCGTTGCTCAAGCAGGCTCCGGGCATCCGCACCCTCTAGGCCAGCGCGAGCATCGCCGCGGCCGCGATACCGAGCACCAGGCCGACGTACTGCAGCCACCCGATTCGTTCCTTGAGAACAATGGCAGCGAGGATGATCGTGCCAGCTGGATAAAGGGCAGTGAGCACCGCCATGACGCTCAATTCACCTAGGCGAACGCCGAGCAGCAGGCCGGCGTTGGCAATCGCGTCGAGTACGCCGCCTCCGACAGCGAGCAGCAGACCCGATCGCCAGACACCGTGCGCGGGACCAGAGCCGCGTCGCCAAGCGATGATCGCCAAGACACCAACGAGCGTGAACATGATCGTCGAGTTCGTGGCACGGTTAACGACGAGCGGCACGAGGCCGGACTCGTCTGGCGTCGCATCGATAAGAATCAGGAACACGCCAATCGCGATACCCGCACCGATAGCCATGGTCATGCCCCTCAGGCTCGGGCGAACGGCATTCTTCTCGGGCACAAATCCGACGAGCACGATCGCGACGAGGGCGATCGCGAGTGCGACGTAGCCGATCGGACCGAGGCGCTCTCCGCCAATCAGTCCGTACGTCAGCGGCACGATCGCGGCCGCCACCGCTGTCAGCGGCGAAAGGATGCTCATCGGCCCGATCGCGAGGGACGCGTATAGCAGTCCAATTGCCACCGCCCCTGCAACACCGGATGCCGCGCCGAGCAAAACGGCATCGCTCGACCAGGTGCCGCCGAGCAACGGCAGGGCGAGGGTGAACGCGATGAGACCGGTCGTGGCCGCGATGGCAGTTGTCAACACGGCACTCATGCGTCGTGCTGCAAGCCCGCCAAGAAAATCGGCGGCGCCGAAGATCAGCGCGCTGCTGGTTCCGATGATAACTGTGAGCATGATCCCGATCCCGTTGGGAATCCCACGCTATCGGGTACAAGGAGGGGTCGTTTCCTTGACCGTTTGGTCGCTGTCTGCGCGACAGCATCGGCGACTCTCGTGGGCACACAGCCTAGGCTTCAGCCATGGGCAACATTTACAACGACATCACCGAGATCTTTGGTGGCACCCCGCTGGTTCGCCTGAACAAGGTGACCGACAGCGCTGGCGCCGTGGTGCTTGCAAAGCTCGAGTTCTACAACCCGTCGGCGAGCGTGAAGGACCGGCTTGGGGTCGCGATCGTCAATGCCGCTGAGGAGTCAGGCGAACTTCTGCCCGGCGGCACGATTGTCGAGGCCACCAGCGGCAACACCGGTATTGCTCTGGCGATGATTGGAGCAGCGCGCGGGTACCGCGTGATTTTGACGATGCCCGAGACGATGAGCATGGAACGAAAAGTGCTCCTCAAGGCGTATGGCGCCGAGGTCGTGCTCACGCCGGGTTCTGAAGGCATGCGCGGGGCCCTCGAAACCGCGGAGTCGATCATCGCGAAGACGCCCGGCGCGGTACTCGCGAAGCAGTTCGCGAATGCGGCAAACCCGGCGATCCACCGTGCGACGACCGGCCCGGAGATCTGGGCAGATACGGATGGCGCAGTCGACATCTTCGTGGCGGGGGTGGGCACCGGCGGAACGATTTCTGGCACCGGCGGATACCTCAAGGAACAGAAGCCAGGTCTGCAGGTGGTGGCCGTCGAGCCGGAGGAGTCCCCCATCCTCAACGGCGGTTCTCCTGGACCCCACAAGATTCAGGGCATCGGGGCCAACTTCGTTCCCGAGATTCTCGACCGCGAGATCTACGACGAAGTCATCGATGTCAACATCGCTCAATCGGTCGCAATGGCCAGGCGCCTCGCGGCGGAAGAGGGGATTCTCGGCGGAATCTCGTCCGGCGCGAGCGTGCACGCGGCCGTCGAACTCGCCAAACGCCCCGAGAACGCCGGCAAACAGATTGTTGTGATTGTTGCCAGCTACGGTGAGCGCTACCTTTCAACCGTGCTGTACGAGGACCTGGTCGACAAGTGATTGGCGAAGACGTCGCGAATGCGCGACGTCGTGATCCGGCCGCTGGCTCGGCATTCGAGGTGTGGCTGACATACTCTGGGCTTCACGCGGTCTGGGGGTATCGCCATGCCCATCGCCTCTGGCGGTGGCGACTTCGAGTGCTCGCCCGCGTAGTGTCACAGTTCACGCGATTCCTCACCGGCGTCGAAATCCACCCGGCGGCGTCGATCGGCCGGCGGCTTTTCA
>CAZCOC010000136.1:0-4492 GCA_964500075.1 uncultured Salinibacterium sp. | reverse complement strand
CGGCGAAACACGGGGACTTGTCGTCACGTTTCGGGATTCCTTTTGGCTCTGGGACTCTGTCGCGGACGGTGCCGGAGCAGGCGGTGCATGTGCACGCGGGCGGAGCGGGAGCTTCCCAATAACCTACCGCACCCACGAGTTCGCGCCGTCTGGATTGCGGACGGATCAGCCCTGCGCCTTGACAGACTGTGTTCCCGGCCGGAGCTGCGGGTGGTGACGCGCAAGCGAGAAGACGCCCCAGATGGCGATCGCCCCGGCAATCAGAAAGGCGAAGATCGACCAGAGCGGAGCATCCGCCGCCTCACCGAGCACGATCACACCGATTGACACGGCAACGATCGGATCGACCACCGTCAAGCCAGCAACGACGAGGTCGGGTGGGCCAGAGGAGTAGGCCGTCTGAACAAAATAGAGCCCGAGCAGCCCAGCTGCCACGAGCGCGACCACACACAGGATGGTGAGCCACTCGGCATCCGAGACCCGAAATTCGTCGAGCGTCAGGGTCTTGATGCGGTCGATGACAACCTTCGCAAGTGTCACAACGAAACCGAACAGCATCCCGGCCCCAACGATGAAATAGATCGAGGACGCGCGCGCGCGGAACAGCCCGAAACTCACCGCCCAGCCCGTGAGCACGACTGCAAGAATGGCGAGCACGATGACGAGTTGCACTTCGGTGATCGGCCGCGACTTGGCGACGAAGGCCGCCACCGTAACGAAGAGCGCGACGCCGCCGATGCAGGCCACGATCGCGCGAATCGACACCGCGTCGAGCGGAACTTTGCTGACTCGCGCGTTCACTACCGCTGTGATCACAAGCGCGATGGCGCCCAGCGGCTGAACGACAATGAGCGGTGCGAAGACGAGGCTGGCAAGTTGGAACACCACGGCGAGTCCGAGCATGAGGGTACCGAGCACCCAGCTCGGCCGCGCGAGCAGGGCCCGCAACTGAGCGAAGTTGAGGCCGGCCCGTTTGTCACCGACGAGCTTGCTTTCGACGATCGCGACACCCTGATGCTGAAACTGCGCGCCGATCGCCAGAAACACCGCTCCGATAAGCGCAAGCGGAATTCCGAGCGCTTGGTATGGGGTGAGGGTGATCTGGTCGGCTAATTGGGTCAGGTCGATCGTCACGGCTCGTAATCTACCGGTATAGCGGAGGATATTCTGGAGGAATGGCCGTGCGTGCGATTCGAATCACGGGTGAGCCGGTGTTGCACTCCCCCTCTGAGCCGGTAACGGTGTTCGACACGTCGCTGCGAAGCCTCGTCACTGACATGTTCGACACGATGCACGAGGCGCCGGGAGTCGGCTTGGCTGCCCCCCAGATTGGCGTGCCACTGTGCGTGTTCGTCTACGACTGGGTCAACGACGATGACGTGGCGTTCAGCGGGGTTGCCATCAACCCGGAACTCTGGATCGCCCCGACCCCGATCGGAGATGCGGATGACGACGATGAGTCAGAAGGCTGCCTCTCGCTCCCGGGTGAACGCTTTGCGCTTCGTCGCTCCCCCGCAGCGATCCTGCGTGCCGTGGATCTCGCGCAGAAGCCGTTCGAAGTACGCGCCGAGGGTTGGCTCGCCCGCATCTTCCAGCACGAGTTCGACCACCTCGATGGCATCCTGTATGCCGACCGCCTTGACCACGTTCGGCAGAAGACGGCTCAGAAGGCAATTCGAAAGCGAGACTGGGGCGTGCCAGACGTGAGCTGGACGCCCGGCGAAGAGCACCTCGAAGGGTAGCGTTTGGCTGACTGGCCAACGCCGCCGCTACGTGACAATGCGGATCAGCGCAGCCGTCGCCGCAGCCGCAATGATGACCACGATGAACGGCACACGGAGGGCCAATAGCACGGCCGCGACAAGCAGCGCTGGCACCCTGGCATCCAGCTCAATGCTCTGCCCGACAGCAAGAGTCTGCACTGCAACAAGGGCGGAGAGCAGCGCAACCGTCAACAGGCTCGCCACCCGCGCGGGTGCCGGCTTCTCAATGATGGACGCTGGCACCAGATAGCCGACTACCTTCAGTGCCAGCACGGCAATCGATGCGGCGAGGATGATCTGCCAGACAGTCACGAGACGCCACCGTTCGCGGCTCTTGGCTCTGGCGGCGTCTCGGCGGAGGATTCGCGTTGACCGAACCAATTCGTGATCCCGACAATGACGGCCACGAGTGCTGCCATCAGCACCGGCACGCCCGCCGGGAGCGCCGGGGTGAGGATTGTGGCCACGACTGCTGCGGCAACGGCGACCACGATCGGCTGCACCCGCTTGAGCCTGGGCCACAACAGACCGAGGAAGGCGGCAGCGGCTGCGGCATCCAAGCCGTATTGGCTGACATCGCCGATCAGGTCGCCGAGGAGCGCGCCAACCAGAGTGGTCAGATTCCAGCCCAGAAAAATGATGATGCCGGTCCACCAGAATCCGGTGCGCTTCGCTTCGATCGTCGTCTGGGCCATGGCGACGGCCGTCGACTCGTCGATCGTCCAGTGTGCTGCGAGAAGCTTTCTGGGCCAGCGCTCGGCAAGGATCGGCGCCATCGCAATTGCGTAGAGCGAGTTTCGGGTGCCGAGTAGCGCAGCACTGGCGATCGCGGCCGGGCCGGCAGCCGCGCCACCACTGGCGAGAATACCGATGACGGCAAACTGCGAACCACCGGAGAACATCAGAAGGCTCAGGACACAGGTCTGCCACACGTCGAGTCCCGCGGTGACAGCGAGAGCACCAAACGAAACGCCGTAGGCGGCGACGGCAAGTCCGACGCCGAAACTCGCGCGGATCGCCGCTGTCGCTTCTGGGTTTCTGGCCAAAAGAAAAGTCTCCCTCCGGGCACGTGGCCCAGAGGGAGACTTTATCTGGTGCTTGAGGCACCGTGCGCGCGGCGGCTGCTCACCGTGCCGAGCGCGGAGGAGTTTCGCTATCGGGTTGGCGTTGGGTTGTTGGCCCGAAGCACCTCGAGGCGAGCGCGATACTCCTTCTCGTCGATGTCGCCCTGGGCGAAACGCTCGGCGAGCGTCGACTCCGCATTGCGGCTCGGGGCGCCCCAGCCACCGTGTGACCAGTTTCCGTGGCCGCCCGGGCCGTAACCGCCCGCGCGCATCCAACGTCGGCGACCGACGCTCAGGAAGACGATCAGCAGTACAACGAGCAGGAGTGGGATAAGGAAGAACAGGGCGAAGCCGAAGCCGAAGCCCACCGGACCACCCATGTAGCCAGCGGAGCCGGCGAGAGCAAGAGTCGAGAACACGTTGTATCCATTCACTAGGGGCCCTTGGTGGACCGTTGTGACCAGACTGCGCCAATGCTGGATTCGGCGAATCGGCCCAGCAGCGACACCTCACCTACTCCGCAGGGCGCAGCAAAGAAACTCGCCCTACTCCGTTCGGCCGGGACTGACGAGCCCGGTCTCGTAGGCAATCACGACAAGCTGCACCCGGTCGCGCGCGGCGAGCTTCGACATGATGCGTGAGACATGGGTCTTGGCGGTAAGGGGGCTCAGGAAGAGCCGCTTGCCGATCTCGTCGTTGGTGAGCCCGAGTCCGACCAGGCCCAGCACCTCGCGCTCACGCTCGGTGATCACGCTGAGCGAGCTCGCATCCGGTGCCTCGCTGATCTCGCTGGAGAGGCGCTCAAGGAGGCGGCGCGTGACGGTCGGACTGAGCAGGGCGTCCCCGGCCGCGACAACTCGAACCGCGCGGATGAAGTCGACCGGCTCAGTGTCTTTGACGAGGAACCCGCTCGCACCCGCGCGAATGGCGCGGCCAACATACTCGTCAAGCTCGAAGGTGGTGACGATGACAATGCGGGTACTTGACAGGTCGGAGTTGCGCACGATTTGCTCAGTCGCCCACAGGCCGTCGCCGTCTGGCATTCGGATGTCCATGAGGAAAACATCCGGGCGGGTTGCTGTCGCGAGCACGACAGCTTCTGCACCGGTGCCAGCCTCACCAACGATCTCGATATCTGGCTCCGCTTCGAGGAGGCTTCGAAATCCCGCCCGGATGAGCTGCTGGTCGTCTGCGATTGCAACTCGGATCATTCGAGACGCTCCTTCTGCGGGATGGCCACCAGCACGAGTATGCCGCCAAGCAGTGAGCGGGTGACCTCGAGCGTGCCTCCCAACAATTCAGCACGCTCGCGGATGCCGAGCAATCCGCGCCCGCTCGTCAGGTCGCGGTCATCGGCGACACCACGACCGTCGTCGGCGATGGCAATGAGGTAGCTGCCGTCGGCCTCGGAGATCTCCACGGTCGCGCGGCTCGCCTGTGCGTGCCGCACGACATTGGTGAGGGCCTCCTGAACGATTCTGTAGGTCGCCAGCTGCACGGCCTTCGGAGCGTCGATGAGCTCGTTCGAGAGGCTCACCTCCACGCCCTGAGACGTGACGGATGCCACCAGCCCGGGCAGTCTCAAAAAATCGGGCTCTGGCACCAATGGCGCGCTCGGGTCCTGTCCGTCCTCTGCCCGCAGGATTCCAAGTACCGAGCGCACCT
>CAZCOC010000135.1:0-4511 GCA_964500075.1 uncultured Salinibacterium sp. | reverse complement strand
GCGCGGTTCGCGGCAGGCTTTTCCCGCGGGGTCCAATCTGGACGGCGGTCTGCTCGGTCTGGGCGAGCCGAGCCAGTGGGGCGATCGCCAGTGCGGGCGGCACGATCATCCGCAGACCAGCGCTTTTTTGGTGCGGCGGCGGACTGGTCGGCGCGGTAGCCGCGATGACCTTCGCGCTGGACACCGCTCGGGGCGCCCTTGGATGGTGCACCGGTCTTGCCGTACGGCTTTCTATTGTCTCGGCCAGCGGCCGGTTTCGACTCGTTTGATCTTGAATATGGGGGCATGATTCTTCCTGGGTTTCATTTCGCACGCATGAAAGCGCAAAGAATCAGTGATTCTCGTGCACCAATGAACCCGGGCAATCTTTGACCGAGGCCGTCACATACATTCGTGATTGTCGCCAGCTGGATTAGCTGGCAAACCGGCCCGCAAGACTTACAAACCCGCGCGGAGTACTCTCCGCTGTCTTGAGCCGACCGTGCAACGTTACTCTACAAATCCAAATTTTGCCCTACTTTGCGCCAAACACTCTCACGTTGCCAGCTCCCGTCCAACTCACGCAGGCTGCAAAATGAGCGCTCTTTTGGATTCGCGCCGCTCCTTCGCCCCTTCGACGAGGTAATACAGCACCGGCAAAACGACGAGCGTGAGCAATGTGGATGACACGAGCCCGCCGATGACAATGATGGCAAGCGGCTGAGAGATGAACCCGCCGCTGCCGGTGATACCGATGGCGAGCGGCAGCAGCGCAAAGATCGTCGCGGCGGCCGTCATGAGAATCGGGCGCAATCGTCTCGCTGCACCGTGGATCAGCGCATCACGCACGTTCATTCCTCGTTCGCGGTACTGGTTTACGAGGTCGACGAGCACGATGGCGTTCGTGACGACGATGCCGACGAGCATCAGCACACCGATGAGCGACGGCACTCCGAGCGGGATGCCCGAGATCACTTGCAGCGCAATTGCACCGGTCGCGGCAAACGGAATCGAGACCAAAAGCAGGAGCGGCTGGCGCAGACTCTTGAACGTTGCGACCATAACGACGTAGACGATCAGGATGGCAACAAGGAGCGCGAGCGCGAGCTGCTGGAAGGCATCAGCCTGCTGCGAAGTCACCCCTCCGATCGACGCGGAGGCGCCAGCGGGAAGGTCAGCCGCGGCTATCGCAGCAGTGACAGCGGCCGATGCTGCCCCGACGTTGTCAACGCTGGGCGTGACCTCGATCGTTGCGCTACGAACACCCTTGATGGTCGTGATGCTGGACGGACCGTTGGCCTGCTCAACCGCGGCCAGATCGCTCAGTGGCAGCAGCCCGCGCTCGGTTGGAATCTCGAACCCACGCAATTCCTCAATTGTGAGCGGGGCATTTTCGTTGAGGATGTAGATCGACAGCGTCTTCTCGTCGATGACAACCGAGCCGACTGCACTTGGATTCATGGTTGCGGTTACGATGCCGCCTACCGCGATCTCGCTCAGTCCGACTTCGGCGGCGGCGTTGCGATCAACCGCGATCTCGATGAACGGTTGCTCGTTCGACAGGTTGCTCGTGGCTTGCGCAACAACGTCGAGGTCACGCAGAACGGCAAGCACCTCGTCCGAGGCGGTTCGCAACTCGCTCTCGCTTGTCGCCGTGATGCTCACCTCGATGTCTGAAGAAGCGAAGGCAGTCTGCGCTGCAGAGAGCGTGACGTCGCCAGCATCCGGAATGTTCGCGACCGCGTCCCGAACTTGAGCCTGAAGCGCAACCTGATCGAGGCTGGCATCGGTCGTGAGCGAGAAGGTGGTTGACCCACTGCCTCGGAATGCGGCCTGGAGCGAACTCCCGCTCGAGCCGAGCGAGAGTTGCACGGTCTCGACTCCCACGACATCGAGCAACGCGGATTCGACTTTCTTTGCAGCGTCATCCCGCGCCTCGAGACTCGAACCGAGTGGCAATGTCTGGCTCACGGTAAGGGTGTTCTGACCGCTGTTACCGATGAAGTTGGTCTTGAGCAATGGCACCATCGCCGCCGTGCCACCGAGCACGAGCAGCGCAGCAAGAATCGTCGCCACCGGGCGCTTCAATGTCCAATGGATGATCGGCAGGTAGCCGCGCTGAAGTCGCGTCGGTTTCGCCAGTTCGTCCTCGTCTGTACTGACCACTGCACTCTCTTTGTGCTTATTGGCCACCTTGGATCCGAGGAACCAGTACGCCAGCACCGGCACGATGGTGAGTGACACGAAGAGCGACGCACCGAGCGCTATCGCGGTTGTGAGCGCAAAGGGTCGGAACAGTTCACCGGTGATGTCCCCGACGAGCGCGAGCGGCAGGAAGACCGCGATCGTCGTAATCGTCGAGGCGGTGATGGCCCCAGCCACCTCCTTCACTGCGCTCTGAATGGCAGGGAGTTTCTCTTCGCCGAGAGACACGTGACGCTTAATGTTCTCGATAACGACGATGGAGTCATCAACGACTCGACCGATCGCGATCGTCAGCGCCCCGAGCGTGATGATGTTCAGGGTGTAGCCGGCTGCGTACATACCGATGAAGGTGATGAGCACAGATGCTGGGATCGAGATCGCAGTGACGAGTGTGGAACGGATTGACAGCAGGAACACCAGAATCACGATCACCGCGAACACCAGACCAAGCAGTCCCTCGGTGGCGAGCGATTCGATAGATTTCTGGATGAACGGAGCCTGATCGAAGACCACCGTGAACTTGGTGTTGTTGCCGAGCGCGTCGGACAGCGATGGCAACAGATCACGCACTTGCTGGGACACCGAGACGGTGTTGCCGGTCGGCGTCTTGCCAATGGCGATCGTGAGAGCCGGCTCACCGTTGACGCGTGAGATGCCCGTCACCGGGTCACTGACGGTCTCGACGGTTGCGACATCCACAATTGTCACGAGGTCAGCGGTATTGCCGCCGATCAATGGCAGTGCCGCGATCTCGCCGGCGGTCGTGACGCGCACGCCAGCCAGCACGGTCAGAGTCTTGCCATCTTCGGTGATCTGCCCCGCGGGCAGAAGCACGCCGTTGTTGTCGAGCGCGTCGCGAATCGAGGCGTTCGACAGGCCTCGTGCGAATAGCTCTTCGGGGTTTGGCGTGATGACGACGCGCTCTGAAGTCGTGCCGAGAAGGTTCGCATCACTGACTTCTTTGATCTTCTCCAACTCCACGAGCGTTGAGGATTCGAGTTTTGCGGTGAGCTCTCTCGGATCGAGGTCACTCGTTACCGCGACCTGAATGACGGGGAGATCGCTGAAACTGAAGGTGAGGACCTGGGTGTCTGTCGAGTCAGGAAGGGTCGACGATATGCGATTTATCGCGGACAGCACCTTCTGCTCGGCCGTCGCGATGTCGGTGCCATACGCGAACGACGCGGTAATGCTCGAGATATTCACGGTGGAAGTCGCGGTTGTCGATTCGAGACCGTCGACGCCTTGAATCGCCGATTCGATCGGCGTTGAGACGTCCTTGTCAACGACAGCCGGTGAGGCTCCCGGATAGCTCGTGATGATGAAGATCTGCGGCAGCGACAGCGACGGAATGAGCTCCTGCTTGAGCGAGGTCAGCGCGACGCCGCCGAAGATCGCGATGACGATCGTGACGAGTGCAATGAGCGCGCGATTCCGCAGGCTGAAGACGGACAAAAGGTGCACGAAGACTCTTCCTCTAACGCGACGCTGCTGACGGCGGGCGCACAGTGCTGCAGCCTCAGCTTGTATTATCCCCGCGCGCGCTGTGAGTCACGTACTCTCCCGGGAGTAGGCAACTCTCCCGGGAGGGGATCCTCCGGCTGAAGTCGGCAAGCTCCGTCCCCATCGGCCCGGATGCCACGGCGCTGTGATGGGGCATCCGAGCCGCACTTCCAAGCCCCCGCAGGCCGTCGAGCATGGAGTCTGATGCCCTCGCCGAGACGGGGGTCACGGGGCGCTTTCAGGCCGATTGGCGACTTGATTACGGTCCAATTATGGAATTGGATACTCTCTGTGTCTCCATCAGCAACCCTCACCCGTCGAATCGCGCAACTCGTTATCGGCCTGTTCCTCTATGGAATCGGTCTCGCGCTCATGATTCGAGCGGCGATCGGTGTCGCTCCGTGGGACGTGCTCGGTCAAGGGGTCGCGCTTCAGAGTGGCATCCCATTTGGTGTTGTCACGAACATCATTGGGGCCCTTGTCCTCCTGCTGTGGATCCCGCTGCGACAAAAGCCCGGCATTGGCACGGTGGCCAATGTGCTCATGATCGGAACGAGCGCGCAGCTCGGGCTTGAGATCATCCCAGAACAAACCGAGTTGTGGGCCCGGGTGCTCATGTACGCCGGAGGACTTGCGCTCGTCGCCGTCGCCACCGGGCTCTACATCGGAGCCCGCTTCGGGCCGGGACCGCGTGATGGACTGATGACGGGCATCCACGCGCGATTCGGTGTGCGTTTATGGATCGTGCGCACGGTCATCGAGGTCACGGTGCTCGCGATCGGCTGGCTGCTCGGCGGCAACGTCGGCATCGGAACGCTCGCCTT
>CAZCOC010000134.1:0-4524 GCA_964500075.1 uncultured Salinibacterium sp. | reverse complement strand
AGCAGATCGTGCCGGTCTTCGCGCGCTGGTGCCAAGAACTCGGCGACAGCATCCGCCATCTGAGCAGTCCCGGCCTCGATTTCTTCTGTGGTCACGCCACCGAAGAATGGTTCGAAGACGCTCGGCATATCGGGCGTCGGTCCGGACGGAATGCAGTCCATCAAGAGAGCGCTCGGCTCTGAGGCGAGTGCAGGAATCCGCTCGTTCATAATCGCGGCGGTCTGTTCTGCGCGCTGCAACGGGGAGTGCCACGCGCGGGTGATCGGTACGCCACTCAGCCGCTCAGCAATCGCTCGCGCTTGACGCTCTCCCTTCGCGGAGAGCGGACCGTCTGGGAGCCCGTGTTCAGCATCCTGCTGCTCACCGTGCCGAACTAGATACAAGTAGTGGGCCATCTCAGCTCGCTCGGGCGGCAGTCTGAAGGCCGACAAGAGCGTGCTCGTCGATCGCACCAACTGCCGCAATCGACAGTGGTCGACCTACGAGCTCAGCGGCCAAGTCGCGAATGCCCGCAACCGAGACGAGCGCCAGTCGCCGCAGCGATTCGTCGAGGTCGAGAAACTCGCCTTGGGTCAATTCGCTCCGACCAAGTCGTGACATGCGGGTGTCAGAGTCTTCGAGTGCGAGCGCGGATGCCCCGCTCAGCTGCCCAACGGCACGCCGCAGTTCGTCTTCGGTCACTCCTCCGCTGGCAAGCCCCGCGAACTCGCTGACAAGCAGTTCGACGACCTGCACCGTCTTGGCTGGCGAACACCCGGCGTAGAGCCCAACGATCCCGTTGTCGGAGTAGCTCGGGGTGAAGGAGTACACCGAGTAGGCAAGCCCCCGCTTCTCGCGAATCTCCTGAAACAGGCGGCTCGACATTCCACCGCCAAGAATCGAGTTGAGCACAGCGAGCGTCACGCGTCTCTCGTCTGTCGCGGCGAGCCCAATGACGCCAGCGATGATGTTGGCTTGCTCGAGTGGCCGTGATACAACGACGAGCGGGCTCGACTGCTGGATCGGCTCGACGCCCGTTTCGCGCCGCTCCACTGGCCTCGCCTCGACACTCAAATCCCAGCCGGCGACCCGGAGCGCCCGCGCAACGCCTGCAACCAGTTCGTCGTGGTCGACTGCTCCCGCGGCAGTGATCACGAGGTCTCGGGCCTCATAGTTCTGCCGGTAGTGAGTCCACACCGCCGTGCGGGTGGCGGCAGCGATCGTGTCTGGGCTGCCACCGATCGGGCGCCCGAGCGGATGAGTGCCGAGCACCGCTTCGAAAAACCGCTCGCTGGCGACATCCGCCGGGTCGTCGTCTGCCATAGCAAGTTCTTCGAGGATGACCCCGCGCTCGCTCTCAAAGTCAGTCTCGTCGATCAAGCTGGAGGTGAGCATGTCAGCAATGACCTCTACCGCCATTGCGAGATCTCGGTCTTGCACCTTGGCGTAATAGCAGGTGTACTCCTTGGCGGTGACAGCGTTGTGTTCACCGCCGACCGAATCGAAGGCGACAGCGATGTCGAGGGCGCTTCGAGTGGTCGTTCCCTTGAACAGTAAATGCTCGAGAAAATGGGTCGACCCGTAGGTTCCTTCGCTCTCGTCGCGCGAGCCAACGGCGACCCAGTACCCGATCGTTGCACTTCTGGCGCCCGGAACCTGCTCACTGAGAATCCGCACCCCGCTCGGCAGAACCGTGCGCCTGACGAGACAGTTTCCGGATGCAATGAAGGAGAGCTCCGGCAGATCAAGTGGGAGAGCGTGCGCGCCGTTCGTCATCAGCCACGAGCCTATGTCATCGTCCAGTGCCGTGCAGTGACCCCTGAGGCGGGGTAGGCATTGATTCTGGTGGGACGATCTGTCTGCCCTCACGTGGTACGTTGTCGTTGAGCTGGCCCCCACCAGTGTCAGGAGTTTCACTGCGATGGTTGATGCGACACGTCCGACCGAGCGGAGCGCTCCAGCTAAGGCACGCATTCTCGACTGCGCCGACAAGCTCTTCTACGAAGACGGTATTCGCACGGTAGGCGTCGACCGTCTGATCGCCGTTTCTTCGGTCACGAAGGCAACGTTCTATAAGCACTTCGGCGCCAAAGACAACCTGATTGTCGAGTACATGACACGTCGCCATCACAAGGTGCGCGAAAACATCGAGGCGGTCGTTGCGAGCGCTCCCGATGCCGAGACTGCCCTGCGTCGGCTCGTTCAAGCCGTAGTGACTGAGATTGGCGCTCCTGGATTCCGCGGCTGCCCGTTCATCAATGCTGCCGCAGAGTTCGCCGATCCCATGCACCCAGTGCGCCAGGTCGTGGCGATGCATCGGGAGTGGTACATCGACCTCGTCACCGAACTGCTGCGTGATGCCGGGCACCCTGTTCCAGGGGACGCCGCCGATGAGTTTTTGCTCGCCCGCGACGGCGCGCTCGCCGGCGGCTACGCTGGTGACGCTATCGCCGCATCAGCCGCCGTGAATCGAGTTGCGAGCCGAGTGCTCGATGACGCGGTGATCGGTCGGCGCTAGCGCAACGCAGTTGTTGGCGGCGCGAGCGCTCGGTCGCAGTCATTCAGAAACGCGATCGAGCTCTGCCACCTGCTGGCGCGTCAAGCTCAGGCGTGTCGACAAGGCGAGCTCTGCAACCTGCTCGGCTGAGCTCGCAGAGACCACCGGCGCAACAACGTTACGCTTCGTCAGCAGCCAAGCTAGCGCGACGGATGCCACGGTCGCCTCGTGAACGCCAGCAACTCGATCAAGGCTCGCGAGAATGCGCAGACCCCGCCTCGTGAGCATCTTGGCGACCGCACCGCCCCGTTCGTTCTTCTGCAAATCGGACCGCTGGCGGTATTTGCCGGTGAGAAAGCCGCTCGCGAGTGCAAAACGCGGCATTACGCCAAGACCCTGCGCGGTCGCGACGTGCGCAAGGTCGCCCTCGTACTCGTTGCGGTGCACCAGATTGTAGTGATTCTGTAGCGCCACCATCGGGGCCACTCCGAGTTGAGCGGATGCGATGCGCGCCTCGATCAGGCGATTGCCGGTGTGGTCGGATCCACCGAAGTACCGTACTGCGCCAGCACGGATGAGCTCGTCAACGGCAAGCAGTGTCTCGTCAAAGTCCACAGTCGCGTCGTCAATGTGCAGGTACAGCAAATCGATGCGTTCGATCCGCAACCGTTCGAGCGAGGCGTGTACTGCACGTGTGAGGACTCGCGCCTTGAGGCCTGGATTGTCAGCGCTTTTGCCGACCTTGGTGGCGATCACGATCTGGTCCCGATTGCGCCGCGATCGCATCCAGTTGCCGATGATGGTCTCGCTCCGACCGGTTGCGTAGGAGTCAGCAGTGTCGATGAAGTTGCCGCCCTCACCCACGTAGGTGTCAAGGATGCTTGCACTGACGGCGTCGTCGGTGGTCCAGCCGAACACATTGCCACTGATCGCCAGGGGAAAGACCGAGAGTTCAGAAGACCCGATCCGGCGCAGTCTTGCCGGTGTGCGAACAATAGCCGTCTCGGCGGTCTGCACCTTCGATGTCGGATCTACCGTTGTCACGTGCATCCCCTTGTCGCCCCTCGGGCACGATCAGGTTAGCGCTGACTCGGCCGCAAAACGTGCGGCCTGCTCGATCGTTACCGCTCCGTGTCTCGCCGTGAGTATTGCGTGCTCATTCGGCGATAGCGCGGGACTCGCGCTTGCGCCCGTTGTCTGCGGCGGGCAAGAACCACAACGGCAAGGACGATCGCGAAGCTGATCGCCATAAGGATCCACATCATCGCCATGCTCTCGAACCACAGCGATGCATCGTTGATGAACCGATCGAGCGGAGCCACATATCGGAGCATTCGATCACAGTAGGGTAACGAAGCCGTGCTTGTCACTCGTGAGGCACGCTCAGCAGGCCGTGCCGCGCAAGCGCGCCGGGCCCACCCTCGCGATGAGGATGGGCCCGACGACGCAGCTTCACACTGCGCAGGCTCAGTACAAGGCGCAGCGTTAGCCCTCCGCTGGCACCTCTGGACCGTTGGATGCTGCGCCAGAATCAGCGGTGTCTGGGGCATCCGCATCGTCGGTCACCGGTGCGAGCGAGAGCTTTCCGCGGTCGTCGATCTTGGTGATCTCGACCTGGATCTTCTGGCCGATCGAGAGCACGTCTTCAACGTTCTCGACCCGCTTGCCACCGGCGAGCTTGCGCACCTCAGAGACGTGCAGCAAGCCATCCTTGCCGGGGGTCAGCGACACGAACGCACCGAAGGTCGCGAGCTTGACGACGGTTCCGAGGAACCGTTCACCGACCTCGGGGTTCAGCGGGTTCGCGATCGCGTTGACCGCGGCGCGCGCAGCCTCGGCCGAAGGACCGTCGACGGCACCGATGTAGACGGTACCGTCATCCTCGATCGAGATGTCGGCTCCAGTGTCATCCTGAATCTGGTTGATCGTCTTGCCCTTCGGGCCGATGAGCTCACCGATCTTGTCGACCGGGATCTGCACGCTGATGACGCGAGGCGCGGTCGGCGCCATCTCGTCTGGCGCGTCGATCGCTGCGTTGATGACGGACA
>CAZCOC010000133.1:0-4526 GCA_964500075.1 uncultured Salinibacterium sp. | reverse complement strand
TGTGATTTGGGGTCTGACCCTCAGCCCGCTCGCTCTACCGTTCGCGATCACCGCGATCGTTATCGGAGTGCTTGCCGGCTACGCGGCGCGCATCGGGGTCTTCCGCACGTACTGGCTGCCCCCGATCGCCGGTCTCGTGACCGGTGTCATCGCGGCCCTCGTCTCGGCACCGATCGCGGCGTTCATTTTCGGCGGCGCGACCGGCGGCGGCACCGGGGCGATTGTTGCGGCATTCCAAGCGTTCGGAAACTCGCTGCTTGCGTCGACCACGCTGCAAGGCCTGCTGTCCGACCCGGTCGACAAGCTCATTACATTCACCGTAGTGATGCTCATCTTGTTGGCGCTGCCGACCCGATTCAAACAGCGCTTCCCGTTCGTGCGTCAGTACAACGTTCTCCCCGGAACGAAGGCCAAGAAGCTCGACTAGGCCATGACCACTCTGTACCTGGATCGCCCATCACCGATCCACCGGCTCAACCCGGTGACCAAGCTCGTCGGTCTTCTTGCTGTCGTGCTTGTGGTGTTCGCGTTGCCCCAGTGGTGGGCATCCGTCGCGATTCTGGTGCTTGTCATGGTTCCTGCCGCCGTCGTCTCTGGCGTCGGCGGCAGGCTCCTCCTCGTAACTTTGATCCTTGCTGGCCCACTCCTGCTCGTGCTTATCATCGCGCAAGGGTTTTTCTATCCGGGTCGAGAGACCATCCTGTTCGCCTTGGGCGCCCTGCAGTTCAGCCTTGAGGGTCTGCTTCTTGCCGTCGGGGTCGGGACGCGTACGGCGGTCCTCGTGGCTGCCTCGGTTCTCCTACTACTCACGACACATCCCGGTGCCCTGATGACCGCGTTGACCGAACGGGGTATGCCAGCGAAGGTCTCATACGTTGTCAGTTCGACCCTGCAGATCATTCCCGCGTTCAGAACCCGGGCCGAGTCAATCCTGCTCGCTCAGCGCTCGCGTGGTTTGCGCACGCGCGGCAACATCGTTCGAAGGGTTCGGGTTCTCCTTCCGCTTGTTACACCGCTCGTGCTCGGCGTGTTCGTCGACGTCGAAGAACGATCGACCGCGATGGAGGCGCGCGCGTTCGGCTCGACCCGTTCGCGTGTCTCCTATGCCGTAATACCGGACTCGCGAGGCCAACAGTTCTCGCGTTGGGCGCTCATTCTCTTGGCGCTCGCAGTCGTAGTCCTCTCATTCACTGGAGTGCTCCGATGATCGAACTCGCTGGCGTGACGTACACCTACCCGGACACCGAGCGTGCTGTGCTGCACGGCCTCGATTTGAGCATCACCGAGGGCATCGTATTCGGCATTGTTGGGGCATCCGGGGTCGGCAAGTCAACCCTCGCCAAGGTGATCTCGGGATTCATCCCGCACTCAGAGGGCGGAGAACTCGAGGGAGCTGTGACGGTCGCGGGGATCGATGTCGCCAAGGCAACGTTGCTCGACGTGGTGAGCAAGGTTGGCTTGGTCACGCAGAACCCGTTCAATCAGATCACTGGCGCGCGCTTCTCCGTCGAGGAGGAAATCGCCTTCGGTCTCGAGAACCTCGGCATACCTCGGGATGAGATGATCGAGCGGGTCGGGGCCGTCATCGCCCGATTCGGGATTCAGGAGTTGCGCGACCGTTCGCCGTTCGCGCTCTCGGGTGGCCAGCAGCAGCTTGTCGCGATCGCGTCGATCGTTGTTATGGAACCGGCCATCCTGGTGATGGATGAGCCGACCTCTCAACTCGATCCCAGTGGGACTCGACTGGTGTTCGACATCATCGATCGCGTTGCCGAGCAGGGCACCACCGTGGTGCTTCTCGAGCACAAGTTGGAGTTGCTTCGGGAGCATGCCCAGGTGGTGGCAGTCCTCGCCGAGGGTCGAATCGTGCTCTCGGGGGCACCACGCGAAGTCCTCGCCGACGATCGACTCGATCAGTGGGGCGTCGGGTCGACGCGGTTTACGTCCGCAGCCCGGGCCGCGATCTCAGCCGAATTGGCTAGCGCAGATTCTGCCATCCCCGTGTCTCTAAAAGAGGCAGTCAGCTACTTCAGCGGAGGCCGTCGATGAAAGTGTCCGTTCACGGGCTGGAGTTTGTTTACCCCTCCGGTGTCAAGGCACTCGACGGCGTTGACCTCGAGGTTGAGTCGGGTTCGCGCCTCGGAATCGTCGGTCAGAACGGCGCAGGCAAGACGACGCTAGTTCGTCATCTCAACGGCATCTTTCAGCCGACAGTGGGTACCGTTCGGATCGGTGACTGGGAAACGAAAGGTCGCGACATCGCCGACCTCGCCGCCAGAGTGGGGTACGTCTTTCAGAACCCGGACGAGCAGTTATTCGCGCGCACGGTCGCCGGCGACGTTTCTTTCGGGCCACGCAACCTTGGCGTGCCACCTGAGCGCATCGACGAGCTCGTCAACCTGTCGCTCGAGCGAGTAGGACTGGCTGGCGAGGGTCAGACACACCCCTACCACCTCTCGCTGTCTGAGCGCAAACGGGTCGCGCTCGCATCCGTACTCGCGATGAACACCCCGATCGTCGTATTGGATGAGCCAACGACCGGACAGGATGCCCGTGGCGTCGCCATGATCGAGCGCATCGTGAGGCAACTCAACGAGGAAGGGCGCACCGTCATCGCGATCACCCACGACATGGACTTTTGCGCCGAGAACTTCGATCGGGTCGTCGTGATGGCTCAGGGACGGATCCTGGCGGACGGTGAGCCGGCCGACGTGTTCGCCAACGGTGAGGCGCTCGATGAGGCCCGCGTCGAACCGCCGCAACTTGCCCGACTGGCAATAGCGCTCGGCTGGACTGGGACGGTGCTGAACGTCGAGACCTTCGTCAATCGACTGCGGGATAGCGAGCGTTCACGATGACCCACGGAGCAGGCGGCCTTGACCGAGGCGAGTTCCTTGTGCGCGGCGAGTGGGTACTGACAATGGGACCGGCCGGGGATGTGCGCGACGGAGCCGTGCACGTGTCAGACGGTGCAATCCGGTCGGTCGGAACATGGTCCGACCTGAGCGCGATCGTTCCGGCCGCGACGGTTATCGGTGATGGCACGGGAATCGTCACGCCTGGGTTCGTCAACACGCACACCCACCTGTCCGAAGCGCTCGCGACCGGGATGGGTTCTGAACTGCGACTGTTCCAGTGGGGCGAGCACATCGTTGGCCCACTCGGCGAGGTACTGACCGTCGAGGACGCTCGCGAAGGAACTGCACTGCGCTCGATCGAGTTGCTGCTCTCCGGTGTCACAACCGTCAACGACATGTTCGTGCACGGAAACCCGCGAGAGTTCGCGAGCGTTGGAGTGGTTGCAGGGCTCGAACTGGCCGGACTGCGAGGCGTTGTCTCATTCGGTGCCGAAGATTTGCCAGGCGGCCCAGGCACGCCACCGTGGACGAGTGTCGAGCGCATCATCGATGAGCATCTTGCGCTAGAGGCGGCAACCCGGGACGCCGAACTCGTGTCGTTCCGGTACGGCGTCGGCACCCTGTTGGGGCAGAGCGATGAGTTGCTGCGCGCGGGAGTTGACGCGTGCCGAGACAAGGGCTGGGGCGTGCACACCCACCTCCACGAGACGCGCGAGGAACTCGCGGCTTCGGCCGATCGTTGGGGCCGTCGTACCGCAGAACATGCCGATGCGATCGGGATGCTCTCAGTGCCGATTATTGCCGGCCACGCCGTGTGGATGCTTGATTCGGATATTGACCTACTCGTGAGGCGAGGCGCTGGCGTCGCGCACAATCCCGTCGCCAACATGATTTTAGGATCCGGCGTTGCGCCGATCCGCGCGCTTCTTGCTGCGGGCATCCCGGTCGGCATCGGAACTGACGGGGCAGCGTCAAACGACAGTCAGAACATGCTCGAAGCGATCAAGATGGCTGCGCTCTTGCAGAAGGTACACGCGCTGGACCCGGGCGTGATCGATGCCTCCACCGTTCTTGAGATGGCAACAATCGGTGGTGCTCGCGCTCTCGGAATGGACTCCGTCATCGGATCACTCGAGCCGGGTAAGCGTGCAGATGTCGTGCTGTTCCAAGGCTCCGTCGAGGTCGCCGTGCGCCACGACCCGGCCGCGCAACTCGTGTACGGGGCATCCCCTCGCGCCGTCTCGGACGTGCTGGTTGATGGCCGCCGGATCGTCGCAAACCACCGGTGCGCCACTGTCGATGAAGCCGAGCAGATCGAGCGCGTCCGACCGCTTGTGGACCATGTGGCGCGCGACTCGACCCTCGGCGCGGCGGGATGGTCGAAGCGTTGAGCGCCAGGGTGTTCGCCTTCCGTGGTCGTCACCACGGCTTTCGGGCGCCGCCGCCGCAGCGCCAAAAGTCACCCAGATAGACTTGTCTAGATGGCGCCGACCCGCGTCATCCCGCGGGCGGCGATACGCACCATACTCCGACCGAACGGATCAGTGCTCATGGGCGCCCCCTCCTCCCGGTCGACCTCGGCGTTCCCGTGGGTCGGCCTCCTCACGCTCTCGGCCTTGATCTTCACGACGGTTACGAGCGAGTTTCTCCCGACCGGGTTGCTCCCCG
>CAZCOC010000132.1:0-4529 GCA_964500075.1 uncultured Salinibacterium sp. | reverse complement strand
TCGGCATCGGCGCGGCAGAAACTGTGTCAAACGAACTCGTTCTCGCCAGCGCCCCTGCCGCAAAGGCCGGAGCTGCCAGCGCCGTGTCCGAGACCGCGTACGAACTCGGCGCGGTACTCGGAACGACGATCATCGGTGGAATTCTTGCCGCGTTCTACCGTTCGAATCTGGTGCTGCCAAGCGGGCTGCCGAGCGATGTCGCGGAGGCCGCAAGCGAGACGCTCGCCGGGGCGGTCGCGACTTCGAGCACGCTCGACGATACGCTCGGCCAAGCATTGCGGGATGCCGCGGCCACGGCATTCGACGGCGGCGTCGGCGTAGCAGCCCTCCTCGGAGTGGCACTGATCGTAGTCGCCGCTGTGATCGCCGCCCTCACGCTCGGCGGCCGGGCCAAGGCGGAGAGTGCGTAACCCTGACCGGTTGCCGAGTCGAAAAAAACGTGGCAAGTGAGGGATTCGAACTCTGATTCGGCCCCAGCGATCATGCGCGCGCACCCAAGGAACCCAGTGTTTTGGCGGGAATAGGGCACTCGTTGGCGCTGCTCGACGCTATTCGCTCTCGACAAGTTGTGGGGTTTCGGTGGGACGCGCACCTATGTGCTGGTACAAAACATCCGCGCATAACTCGCGACCGACCCCGCCGACCTCGCGGATCTGTTCGATGGGCGCCAACTTCGTGCGGTCATCGACCGCACCGTCGCACTCGATGACATCGCTGGTGCTCACTGCCGCGTCGATACTCATCGCAAACGCGGCGTCGTCGTCGGGGGCCTTAGCCAGTTGCACGGTTAGCCTCGGGCGCCGGGCGCGAGCGGCGCACTGTCGGCTACGAGCGAGGTGACGAGCTGGGCGATGTAGGCGCCCAAGAATCCATCGAGATCACCCGTATCATCAAGCGCCCGGCCAACGAGGAAATGGCCGACGTATGCAGAGTATGCGATGCGCGCCCGGATTCGCGCCTCGGAGACTGCGAAACCCATGTCGACGAACAGTTGTTCCATAAACTCGATGCGACGTCGGGTAACGCTTCGCACTGTTACACCAACGACGGAGTCGTTGACTGCCGCGACTAGGGCTGCATCGAGAGGACCGTCGACAGCATCTCCGAAGCTGCTTTCGAATAGTGCCCTCAAGCGAACAACCGGATCGACGATGCTCTGGAGTTGCTCGATGACATCGACCGTTGCGCGTTGTTCCCACAGTTCGAGGGCTGCAGCGATCAGGGCTTGCCGGCTCGCGAAGTGCCAATAGAAGCTGCCCTTCGTCACACCGAGATCGCGACCAAGTCCTTCGATGGTGACTTGCTCCACTCCGGCAGCCGCGATGACTGTGAGAGCCTTTTTGGCCCAATCATCGGCAGCTAGGCGTTTGCTCATGTTCATCACCATACGCTATCGTATGGTGATGAACATACGGCAGAGTACGGGCATTCGTCGGGTATCTGGCGCCATTGCGGCCGTCGGGTTGGCGGGTGCGGCAGCAATCCACATCGTGTGGGCCGCGGGCTCAAGCTGGCCAGCCGCAGACTACGACGAGCTCGCCGACCTAGTAGTCGGCCGAGGACCGTTCCCAAGTCGACCATTGACGGCTCTAGTCGCCGCCTCGTTGATTTCTGCCAGTGCGATCGCCGTGACAGCAAGCCGTCCGGCACCTTCGCAGTCTTGGCCCATGCGGATCGGCCTGAAGACCGTGGCAGCCGCGCTGCTGGTACGCGGCACTGCCGGCCTTGTCTGGTCCTCACTTCCGGTTGGCCAAGCAAGCGCACAGTTCCGTCGATGGGACCGTCGTTTGTACTCGCCACTATGCATAATTCTCGGCGTCTGCGCGACGCTTGGTGGACGCCGATGAATTGGGTCAACTCACTGCGCTCGATGTGGCCCCGCCGAGCGCACGGGCTCCCCCCCGGCCAGAGAAGTCTCGCAATTTTTCCCAGGTTTAGTGACAACCCGCTGCAAAAGCCTCCGCTATCGCCCGGCCCGGTGAGAATCGAGGTCAGTGGCGAGGGAATTACGCCGTTCACGCTCACCGCCACCGATCTCGCGACAATCGACACCCGCGAGCAGATCTCCGATTTCCACTGTGTGACTACGTGGACTCATACCGACGTCCCCTGGACGGGATTCTCCATGGCCGCCGTCTGGAACCAACTGATCGCTCCGCGCTGCCCTGGCTCCGCTGCTTACGTTGTCGCCATCGGAGCGGACGGTTTCCGGGCTGTGTTCAGATTGGACGATCTGCTCGGCCCAGAAGTTCTGGTTGCGACATCAATGCGCGGGGAATCTCTCGAGATCCGCCACGGCGCACCTCTGCGCCTTGTGAGCCCCGCCCAGTACGGCTACAAGAGCGTCAAGCACTTTTGTGCACTCGAAATCCACGTCACCGAACCTCCGAGCACGCTAGGACCAAAAGAACACCTCCGGGCTCGCGTCGCTCTAGAGGAGCGCCACAGCCGAATCCCTGCTCGACTACTGCGTTGGCCGTATCGGATCCTAGTCCCGTTGACAATCACCGTGGCCGAACGAGTTGGCCGTGCAGCATCGGCGGGAGATCCGCCCGATCGCCAGCCGTAACCGCCCACAGTGGGCCGCGCTTCAGACTGTTCTTTCGGCCGGCACTGTGGAGGGCGGGAAGGCAACCCCTGGACTCTAACGTGTTTGCAAGCTTGATGGCCGTCGATCACACCCAGCGGGCGCCTCTGGAGGCCTCGCGAGGATCTACGGCTGCAAGCGTCGGAGCTTGTCGGGATTGCGCACGAAGTACATTGCCGCGATTCCGTCTAGCCCGGCACGGAGCGAGACGGTGGTCGTGACGGCGGACCCCTCGTGGATTACCAGACCAGCACTGCCGTTAATGATCGACGGAACAAGCACCACATCGGGCTGCGCAGCTATCCCCACGAGGAATCGCGCGATCTTCTCTGCCCCGTATATCGGGTGTAGTGCGGCATTCACGGCGCCACCACCATCGGAGTAGAGGATCGCATCCGGAGAGAGCAACGCAGCGATCGACGCGACATCACCCGAGATGACGGCGTCGGCCAGTGCAGCCAGTGCAGCGGCATCGCGCAGGCGCTGGTCACTGTGCAGCGTGCCCAGCGAGGAAGTGACAGCACGCTGTGCGCGCGACACTAACTGACGTGCGGCGGCCGGGCTGGTATCAACGACCTCCGCAATGCTCGCGTAGTCGACATCGAGCACCTTACGCAATACATACGCTGTCGCCTGCTCGGGCGTGAGTGTCGAGAGAACGAAGTCGAGCGCTTGTCCGAGGCCGTCCCGGTGGAGAGCCGCCCACTCCGGAGATCCGTCGTCAACGATGGGATCAGGAAGCCACGGGCCAAGGTAGGTCTCGCGCCGACGACGCTGAGTGCGGGCGGCGTTAAGCGCGAGTCGCCCAGCCATGACCGATAGGAAAGCGGGGGGGTTCTGCACCGAGGCGATGTCGACCCGTGACCAGGTCTCCCACGCACTTTGCACAACGTCTTCGGCATCACCCTGCGAGCCGGTGATATGAAACGCCGCCGCCATCATGACGGGCCTATTGGCGGTGAAAACAGAACCGTGGTTGGTGTCCCTCATGGCTTCCTCGTACTGATGCTGGCGACAGACGGGTCGCTGGCAGGCGGAGCGGGCCAGCTGAAGCGGCCCGGGCGGTCCCGTTCTTGTGTCATCCAGCGTACTGTCATGCGGCACACTGCCTCTTTGAGTTGGGCACCCGCGAAGCCGGTGATCGCGATCGCACGCTCGGAGTCGTTGGGGTGCACGAGCTGCACACGGCCGCGGCCACGTCCCAGGTCGACGCACTGCAGCGCGTACCCCATTCCGAACGGCCGTTCGTCTTCAGAGCGCTGGCGCGCAAGGATCACGTCAGCGGCATGCGCACCCATAGGAAGAGCGGTGGCGCACGCCGGTCGGAGATGGGCAGCCGACGGGGAGTCAACCCACACCGCGTCTCCCGCCCCGAGCATGTGAGGGTGGCCAGGTACAACTAGTTGCTCGTCAACGATGAGACGGCCGAGACTATCTGTCGGGAAGCCGGAATCGCGGGCGAGGTCCGGTGCGGAAAATCCCGTCGCGTCGATTGAGATGTTGTGGGCACCGCGCTCGTTGTCGAGGTCGATCCGACGGCCGATCTCAACGATGGCGCCTCGCCGACGCAGGTCGTCCAGATGAGCGCGCGCCCCACGCGTGCCTGGCATCGAAGCGCTCACAATGCGCACCCGGCGACCCGCGTCGAGCATCGCGCCGGACACCTCCACACCGGTGAGCCCCGCACCGATCACCGTCACCGATGCTTCCGGCCTTTCGCGCAACTCATGCTTCAGTCGCTCGGCCTCCTGCTCGGATGCCACAGAATGCACACCCCACCGAGAGCGCCCACCCGATCCGATCGCGTAAACCAAGGTCTCGAAAGAGAGAGCTTTGCCTGAAGCCAAATTCAGGGTGTCCTCGCTGATCAGAACAGCAGTGTCGCTCACGATGTCAACTGCAGGATGCAGAAGCGTCGAGAGCGGAATGCGCGCATGGCTCC
>CAZCOC010000131.1:0-4564 GCA_964500075.1 uncultured Salinibacterium sp. | reverse complement strand
TCGAGGATCGAATTGTTGTCAAGCAGGTCGAGGCCGAGCAGACCACAGCGTCTGGGCTCGTCATCCCTGACACTGCCAAAGAGAAGCCTCAGGAGGGCGAAGTCCTCGCTGTCGGCCCGGGTCGCATTGACGACAACGGCAACCGAGTTCCGCTCGATATCGCCGTCGGTGACAAGGTGATCTATTCAAAGTACGGCGGTACCGAGGTCAAGTACGACGGCGAAGACCTGCTCGTGCTGTCCGCTCGCGACGTGCTCGCAGTGGTCGTGCGCTAACTCAACCGCACTCGTTCTCGGACCCGCTCGCCCATCGCGAGCGGGTCCTTTGCGTGCAGTGAGCGACGTAGGCTTGCAGTCGTGGCATCGGCTCCGTTCGCTCCCGCCGGGGGCTCTGCCCTCGGGGGCCATCCCGCCGGGGGCTCTGCCGTCGGGGCGTCTGCCGGCGGCTTAGGCTTCGCCGTCGGCGCGTACCTGTTGTGGGGGTTCCTCCCGCTGCTCTTTGTGTCTCTTGCGCCGAGCAGCGCGGTAGAGATCGTGGCGTGGCGGATTGTCCTCTGCCTCGTCTTTTGCGTCGCGCTGCTCGTCATCACTGGCGGTTGGGCCCGATTCATCGCGATCACACGCGATCGTCGTGCCGTCGTAACGCTCGCGCTCGCCGCGGTGTTCATCCTCGCCAACTGGTCGATCTTCATTTACGCAACGCTCACTGGCCACGTTGTTGAAGCCGCCCTCGGCTATTTTGTTAACCCGATATTCACAGTGTTGCTCGGCGTCTTCCTGCTGCGCGAATCCCTCAGGCCTCTGCAGTGGGTCGCCATCGCAGTCAGTGCGGTCGCCGTCGTGGTGCTTGCCGTCGGCTACGGGTCATTTCCATGGATCGCGGTCGTGCTCGCCACCAGCTTCGGGCTCTACGGGCTCGTCAAGAAACGAGTCGGCGCCAACGTGGAGGCGATCGGTGGCCTCACCATGGAAACCGCCATTCTTGCGCCGGTCGCCGTAATTGCTTTGATGATAATTGCCGCGGGGCCAGGCTTGACCCTCGGTGCGAACGGAGCGGTGCACACTGCACTGCTGCTGAGCGTCGGGGCTGCAACGGCTGTGCCGTTGATTCTGTTTGCGGCGGCGGCGAGGCGCCTCCCGCTGGTCTACCTCGGACTCATGCAATACCTCGCACCGATACTGCAACTCATCATCGGCGTCGCCATACTGGGCGAGGCCATGCCGCCAGAGCGTTGGTTCGGGTTCGGCGTTGTTTGGCTGGCGCTGGCCATCCTGACGGTCGATCTGTTCAGGCACGGTACCCGTCAGCGCAGCGTCGCTGCCGCGCTCGGCGATCATGTGCCCGGTTAGCCGGACCATTGTCGGGCCGGTAACGTTGAACAGGACGTCGTCTCGGATGCCGCAGCCGGCACCCGGGCTATGGAGGTGACATGAGCGCACGAGCGAAGCAATCGACGAAACGTTCGCAAGGCCACGGTGCGCTCTCGCTGAGGGCAGCCGCGGTGGTGACCGCGGGTTTGGTGACCCTGACCGGCTGCGCCGCGACGGAAGCGCCAGAGCCGATTCCGTCGCGCACAAATCTCACGCTCTCGATCGGCACCCTGCTGCCAGGCACCGGGAGCATGGCATTATTTGGTCCGTCGACGATTGCAGGCGCAACGCTGGCAGCCGAAGACGTCAACGATGCGGGACTCGGCATCACCGTGAGTATCGAATACCGCGATTCTGGCGACTCGGCGACCGAAACTGCCGTGACTTCGGCGACCGAGTTGCTGGATCTCGGTGTTTCGGCCATTGTTGGCGCCGTTTCATCCGGGGCGTCGAGAAAGGTTATCAGCCAGATCACGAGTGCGGGCGTAGTGCAAATCTCACCGGCCAACAGCGCCGACGATTTCACCGGCTACGCGGATGACGGGCTCTACTGGCGAACCTCACCGTCGTGCGTGCGCGAAGGCGATGTGCTTGGCGCCCGGGCCGCGGCAGATGGGGCACAGACGCTCGGGATCGTCTCAGAGCAGGGATTCTGCGGTGACGCCCTCCCCCTCGCCGTGGCAGCCGCCTTCGAGCGTGAAGGCGGAGTGATCGCAGGCAACGAGGTCTTCGATCCCACTGTTGGCGGCTATGCCGCGCAAGTCGCGGCTGTCGTTGCCGAGGCACCTGACGCGATCGCGATAGTCTCTGGCGCGCAGTCCCGCGCCATACTCCCGCTACTCACTGCGGCCGGGTACACGGGCGAGAACCTGTACTTCATCGGGATGCCGATTGGCGAGCTCGTCGCCGAGAATGCTGGCGGCACCGTGACCGGCACCACGGCTACTCTGCCAGGGCTCGATATCTCGACCCTCGCGGATTTCACTGACCGCGTGCTCAAGTTCGATCCGGCGGTGCAGGACTTCAGCTACGCCGCCGAGTCTTACGACGCGGTCATCCTGTTGGCGCTAGCATCACTCGCTGCGGGTGACACCTCTGGACGGGCAATCGCCGATTCGCTCCAGCAAGTCTCCGGTGGAAGCGGGGATGGCGAGAAAGCGACCGACTTCGAAACTGCCGCTCAGATCATCCTCGACGGTGGGATCGTTGACTATGACGGGCTCTCCGGTCCGATCACGTTCGACGAAAACGGCGACCCAACCGAAGGTGTGATCGGCGTGTATCGGTACACCGCCGAGAACCAATTCGTGCGCATCGAATGAGCTGAGCGCCCGCAGAGCGATGGCTGCGGCGCATGTCACGGGTTGTAACGATTGCGCCGTGTTACACGGCTGTGACACGCTCGTGTTGTGCATCGGCGGGATGCCCCGTAAATTTGCTAGAGGCCGCGTCTCCGTGGCCTGTTTCGTCCTGAATCACAATCACAACGCAAGGAGCAACATGAGCGTATTCGCGAAGGCCCCGGCCTCCCGCTCGCGATCATTCAAAACTGTCATCGGTGGTATCGCGATGATCGGTGCAACCGCACTGGTCCTCACGGGCTGTGCACCCGCCGGCGACACCCCCGCAGCGACTGAGGCACTGACCCTCAAGATCGGCACGATCCTTCCCCAGTCCGGCGCTCTCGCATTCCTCGGCCCGCCCGAGGAAGCTGGTGTGGCGCTCGCAGTGCAAGACATCAACGCGGCCGACCTCGGCATCACCGTTGAGGCCATCTACCGCGACTCTGGTGACACCACAACCGACACCGCTACCGTCTCGGTCACCGACCTCCTCTCGCAGGATGTTTCGGCCATCGTCGGTGCAGCATCGTCGGGTGTCTCGCTTACCGTGATCGACCAGATCGTGGCTGCGGGCGTCGTGCAGTTCTCGCCGGCGAACACCTCGCCGACCCTGACGGACTACGACGACAACGGCCTCTACTGGCGCAACGCCCCCAGCGACCTGCTGCAGGGCGAGGTGCTCGGTAACCTCATCGCCGAAGACGGCGCTGCAACCCTCGGCATGATGGTTCTCAACGATGCATACGGCACCGGCCTTGCGGCTGCGCTCAAGGCGACGTTTGAAGCTGCCGGTGGTTCGGTCGTGGCCGAGGAGCTGTTCAACGAGGGCGACACGAGCTTCGATGCTCAGGTTTCCACGTTGACCGCTGCTGCTCCGGACGCGATCGCCGTCATCACCTTTGACCAGGCCAAGGTCATCGTCCCAGCCCTCGTTGGCGCTGGCTTCCCTGGTGCGAGCCTGTACTTCGTCGACGGCAACCTCGCCGACTACAGTGCAGACTTCGCGCCGGGCCTCGTCGAAGGCGCAAAGGGAACCCTGCCGGGGCTCGACATCTCGACCCTGGGTAACTTCCAGGATCGCCTCCTCGAGGTTGATTCCGCGTTGACCGAGTTCAGCTATGCGGCAGAGTCTTACGACGCCGTCATCATCATCGCGCTCGCGGCTCTCGCCGCTGGCTCGACCGCTGGTGTCGACATCGCGTCGAAGCTGCAAGAGGTCTCGGGTGGTTCCGGCGACGGTGAGAAGTGCGCCGACTTCGCGTCGTGCGCACAGATCATCATTGACGGTGGAGTCATCGACTATGACGGCGCGTCCGGTCCGATCACCTTCAACGAGAAGGGCGACCCGACTGAGGCGACCATCGGCATCTTCCAGTACGGTGCCGACAACAAGTTCAGCCGCATCAACTAGTTTCGACTAGCTAAGCAACAAGAAGGGCCCCGACGTGAAGTCGGGGCCCTTCTTGTTGCGGTTGAGCGAAGGTGCAGGACGCGCCTGAAGTCATGCGCCTGCAGTCGGGCGTCAGTTCTCGCCGAGCGTTCCGAGGTACAGCCCGATCACCTTCGGGTCGTTGAGCAGCTCGCGACCAGTCCCCGTATATGCGTCGGTGCCCTGATCGAGCACGTAGCCACGGTCACAGATCTGCAGGCAGCGCCGGGCGTTTTGTTCGACCATGATGGTCGTCACTCCGGCCTTATTGATCTCCTTCACGCGCAGGAACGCTTCGTCCTGGCGTACCGGCGAGAGTCCGGCGCTTGGCTCGTCGAGCAAGAGCACCTCGGGGCTCATCATGAGTGCCCGGCTCATCGCGACCATCTGGCGTTCGCCTCCCGAGAGCGAGCCCGCCCGTT
>CAZCOC010000130.1:0-4569 GCA_964500075.1 uncultured Salinibacterium sp. | reverse complement strand
GTGGTTCACGACGCCGGTGGGTCCGGCGGATGGGCTGTTCTTCCCCGGCTTCGGACCCGAAGACGCCAACCCCGACCTCGGGGACTCGGCGATCACCGAGACCCTCGGCCTTGGCGGTTTCGCGATGGCGGCCTCGCCCGCGATCACCCAGTTCGTCGGCGGAACCCCGAACGATGCCCTCGCGGCGACCCGCTCGATGCGCAGGATCACGATGGGGCCGCATCCCGCCTATCCGCTGCCGCCGCTGAACTTCGCGGGCACGCCATCGGGCATCGACGTGCTCAAGGTGCTCGACACCGGCGTGCTGCCGCTGATCAACACGGGCATCGCCCACAAGGAGGCGGGCGTCGGCCAGATCGGCGCCGGGATTGTCACGGCGCCGAGCGAGGTCTTCCTCGAGGCGACGCGGTTCCTGGCCGAGCGAAGGGGCGCGAAGTGAGCGCCACCAAGAAATCCGGCAACGTCGCGAAGTCGGCCGCCAACGCGAGCCCAGGTACCGTCCTTATCGCGATCGGCGGCAATGCACTCGTGCTCGACGGGGAGCCCGGCTCGGTCGACCGTCAGCTCGAACGGGCGGGCCGGTTCGCCGAGTCGGTCGCCGGCCTGGTCGCTGACGGCTGGACCACCGTCGTCACCCACGGCAACGGACCCCAGGTCGGTTATATCCTGCGCCGCGGCGAACTCGTCGCCCCCGACGCCATGGTGGAAGGGCTCCCGGCCCTGCCGCTCTGGCTCGCGGTCGCCGACTCGCAGGGTGGCATCGGCCACATGCTCGCCGTGGCGATCGACTCCGCGCTCGACGCCCGGCATCTAGAGACCCGCGCGGTCGCAGTGCTCACCCACGCCGAAGTTGATGCCGACGACCCCGCCTTCCAAAAACCGACCAAGCCGATCGGTGGACAGCTCACCGCGGAGGTCGCGCGGCTGCGCGTGGCCGAGGAGGGCTGGGCGGTCACCGAAATGGGGGAGAACACGTATCGCCGCGTGGTCGCGAGCCCGATCCCCAAGACGATTATTGAGTCGCGCCAGATTCGCGTGCTCGTCGACAGCGGTGCGGTCGTAATCGCGGCCGGCGGCGGTGGCATCCCGGTGGTGCGCGACGCCGCGGGATGGCATCCGGTCGACGCGGTCATCGACAAAGACCGCGCCTCGGCGCTGCTCGCCGGGCAGATCGGCGTCGGAACCCTCGTGCTCGTCACCGGCGTCGACGAGGTGTACGTGGACTTCGACGCTCCCGGCCAGCGCGCTCTGCGCACGGTCGGCATCGCGGAGATGCGCGAGCACTTGGCCGCCGGACAGTTCCCGGCGGGCTCCATGGGCCCGAAGGTGCAGTCGGCCATCGACTTCATCGAGGCGCGCGGCGAGCGCGCAATCATCACCTCGATCGCCCGACTTCCGGATGCCCTCGCCGGCACCGCGGGAACCATCGTCACAAAAAACGGCTGACCACGAGTTAGCCACCACAGAAAGGTCACGATGAACGACACCACTCCCACCACCATCTCGGTGCCAGCAGAACCCTACGATTTCACCTTCGACCCGGAGCACGTCGCGCTGCTGTGCATCGACTTTCAGCGTGATTTCATGGAGACCGGTGGGTTCGGTGAGTCGCTCGGCAACGACGTCTCCACCCTGCGCGGCTCGATCGCGCCGACGCGGGCGGTGCTTGAGCTGTTCCGCACGCAGAACTGGACGGTCATCCACACCCGCGAAGGTCACCGCGAGGATCTCACCGACCTGTTCCCCGCCAAGCGCGACCGCGGCAACCCGAGCCTGCGAATTGGCGACGAGGGTCCCATGGGCCGCCTGCTCACCCGCGGTTCCGCGGGGCACGAGATTATCCCCGAGCTCGCGCCCATCGAGGGTGAAGTGGTGCTCGACAAGCCCGGCAAGGGGGCGTTCTACGGAACCGACCTGGAGACCATCCTGCGCGCAAAGTCGATCACCCACTTGATTGTGACCGGGGTCACGACCGAGGTGTGCGTGCAGTCGACTGTTCGCGAGGCAAACGATCGCGGGTTCGAATGCCTCATCCTCTCCGATTGCACCGGCTCGTATTTCTCCGAGTTCTACGAGTCGGCACTCAACATGTTCAAGGCCCAAGGCGGAATCGTCGGCTGGGTCGGTACGTCGACGAGTCTCATTGACGCGGTCGATTCGGCAACAGGCAAGTGACTAACCCCAAGATTGGAGCACAGAAATGAGTAGCAACACTGCGACCACCACCTCTGCACCGGTGCAGATTAAGTGGTGGGTTAAGGGCGACTGGAACGGGCTCTTCGGGCTCGGTACCAACGTTCTGCTGAACGTTATCGTTCTCTCCGGCCTCTGTTTGGCCGTCATCCAGCTGCCAGACGATGTCGTCTTCGGCCGCATCCTGCCGGCGCTGGGTATCGCCCTGCCGCTGGGCAACATTTGGTACGCGATTCTCGCGAGGCGACTTGCGCGGCGCGAGAACCGAACGGATGTCGCGGCGCTGCCCTACGGACCGAGCGTTCCGCACATGTTCATCGTCGTGCTCGTTGTCATGTTGCCGGTGTTCCTGCAGTCGGGCGACGCGCTGAAGGCGTGGCGTGCGGGGCTCGCGTGGGCCTTCATCGTCGGGCTCATCATTTTGCTCGGCGCCGTGTTCGGGCCGTGGATTCGCAAGTGGACGCCCCGGGCGGCCATGCTCGGTGCGCTCGCCGGCATCTCGATCACGTTCATCTCGATGAGCCCCGCCGCCCAGATGTGGGAGGCGCCCTGGATCGCGTTCGTGACCTTCGGCTTTATCCTCGTCGGCTGGCTCGGCTTCAGGAAGATGCCCTTCAACGCGCCGGTTGGCCTTGTCGCTGTGATTGCGGGTACGGCTATCGCATGGATCGCGGTGTTGCTCGGCTGGTCAGACATCCTCAAGCCGAGCGCTGTCGCCGAGTCGATCTCGACGATTGGGTTGTACTTCCCGATTCCCGGGGGTGAGGTTCTGGCGGGCCTGCAGGATGTCGCACCGTTGCTTGCAACGGCCATCCCGCTCGGCATTTACAACTTCACCGAAGCGATGACCAACGTAGAGTCGGCGGCCGCTGCTGGCGACCGGTACTCCGCTCGCGCGGTGCTGACCGCTGACGGCCTCGGAGCGATCGTCGGATCGTTCCTCGGTTCGCCCTTCCCCCCGGCTGTCTACATCGGCCACCCGGGCTGGAAGAAGGTCGGTGGCCGCATCGGCTACTCGTTGGTCACTGGTATCGTCGTCGCGCTGGTCTGCTTCAGCGGTCTCGTTGGTGTGTTCCTCGCGATATTCCCCATCCAAGCCTTGGTGCCGATTCTGCTGTACATCGGTCTGGTGATCGGGTCGCAGGCGACGAACGTGAGTGCCTTGCGGTACGCACCGGCGATCATCTTCGCGATGCTGCCGAGCTTGGCGCAATGGGCGACCGGTCTCATCGACAACTCGCTGGGCGCGGCCGGAACAAACGCCTCGGAGGTCGGCTTCGACAGTCTCGCCGGCAACGGCGTGATCTACGAGGGGCTGCGCCTGTTCGGTTCGGGTGCCATTCTGGCGGGCGTACTGCTCGGCGCGATCACGGTGTTCGTGATCGACCGGCGCATGTACGCGGCGGCGGTGACATCGGGCATCTGTGCGGTGCTGTCGTTCGTCGGACTGATCAACGCGGTTGAGGTGGGGATCAACGCGTCACCCGGTGTCACGCTCGGTTACGTGTTCCTCGCGCTGCTGCTGCTCGGCTTCGGTTGGGCGGGTCGAAAAGACAACGAAGTGGTGCTTCAGGATGACCTGCTCTTCGTCAACGGAACGCTCATGCGCGGCCTCGGTCTGCACGGCAACCTGCTCGGCGCGGAGTTCCTCGCTGAGCTGAAGACGGCGCCCAAGTATCGGATGCACGACATCGGTGGCGCTCACCCCGGCATGTACGAGGTGGACAAGGATGGCGTCGCCGTATCGGGCGAGCTGTACACGCTGCCACTGGACGTGCTGCTGCGGGTCGTCGAGAGCGAGCCGGCTGGTCTGTACCGCGGCGCGGTCGAACTCGCCGACGGTCGCGTGGTGCCGGGTGTGCTCTATCAGGAGGACATGGCCAAGAAGCACCCGGTGATCGCCGACGGCAACTGGCGCAACCACACGAGCGCGCCCAAGTAGGGTTGTGAGCCAGAGGCCCGGCCGCGAGACGGCCGGGCCTCTGCTGGCCCCTACCGACCCCTACGGCGCAACCAGCCGCACGTCCGGGAACGCCTCGCGGTAGCGCCGAACGTCTCGGGTGACGACCGTCAGCCCTTCGACAAGCGCGTGCGCACTAACGAAGAAGTCGGGGAGCGTGGCGGCGCGGCTCCCCCCGCGGTTGCGATATGCCTGATGAGCTTTGCCAGCGAGAAACGCCGCCGGGTACGGGATCGGCAGTCGTTTCAGCTGGGGCGCGATGAGCTGATCAAGTTCGCGAGGATCCGAGAACCGCACCGAAACTTCTGCGTAAATGATCGGGTTCATGTACGCCGGCCCGGCCCTGAGGCAGGCCGCCAGGGTGCTTTCTGACCACTCGAGCCACTCGTTCGCACCCGTCATCACGTCAATCAGCA
>CAZCOC010000129.1:0-4613 GCA_964500075.1 uncultured Salinibacterium sp. | reverse complement strand
GTCCTGAACGCTCAGCCCGATCACCGCGATCCTCGTTTCTCTTGTGCGTTCCTCACCACGTCAAGGGGAGATTCGGCGAGGGTGTCGTCGAGGGCGGCACCCGGAAGGTGGTGAGCGTCTGCGCCATGACATCCCGAAACGTCGATGCGATCCTACCCGAGAAGACTCGATCGTTGACCCCAGCGGTAACCACGACGGCATACTGCGGATCCTCTGCTGGCGCCATGCCCGCATACGACAGCACGACCTTGTTGTCTGCGTAGCCCCCGGCCTCTGCGACCTCTGCCGTGCCGCTCTTGACCGCAACACGGTAGCCGGGAATCTGCAGGTTTGGGGCCGAACCACTCGAGGTCGCGACCATCTCCATCATCTCGACGGTCTGGCGCGCAGCCGCCTCTGAAACGACGCGAGTGCCTTCGGTCAGTGGGGCTTCGGTCACCGTGCCATCCGGCCATTCGCAGCCTTCGAGGAGGCTGACCGGCATGCGCACTCCACCGTTTGCGAGTGTCTGGTATGCGCTCGCCATTTGCACCGATGTCGCCGTCATGCCTTGGCCGAACTGCACGGTGTAATTGGTGCGACGATCCCACTCGGATGCCGGATAGAGCGTTCCGCTGGATTCACCGTTGAAACCGACCTCGGTGTACTCGCCGAACCCGAAGCCCGCGAGGTAGTCGTGTCGTGCCTCTGGTGCGAGCAGTTCCGAGAATCCCGCGATAGCAGTGTTCGACGACTCCACCAGAGCTCCGGCAAGTGTGAGTTGGTCAGGACCATAGAACGCATTGCTGATGACGCCTGCACCGGGAAACTCTCGTGAGTACGGAGCAAGGATCTGCGAGCTCTGATTGACAACGCCAGCGTCGAGCAGCGACGCCGCTGTCAACACCTTGATCGTTGACCCCGGCTCGTATGGCGTCGTGAAGGCAACCGAGCCCAGCGCTTCCCGAGGTGCATCGTTGACGTTGTTCGGGTCAACAGTGGGGTAATCGGTAACGGCCATGAGTTTGCCGTCGCTCACGCGGATGACGACGGCAGTTGCCCAGGTCGCTCCGAGTTGCTGCGCCGCTTGCTCCATGCGCTGCTGAACCCACCACTGCAGATCTCGATCGATTGTCAGGCGCAGAGTGCCGCCGTTGGTTGGCTCGCGCGTCGTGACTTCACTGCCCGGGATGCGCACCCCGTCTTCGCCTTTCTCAAAGATTGAGACTCCGTCGGTGCTCGCCAGGCAGGCATCCTCGGTGTACTCGAGGCCGGCCTGCGGGCCGTCAGTACCGATGAAGCCGACTAGGTTGCCGGCGACCTCGCCGTTTGGGTAGCTACGTCCGTTTCGGAGCTCGAAGTACACCCACGGGATTTCCAAAGCATCAACGGCACGGAATGTATCAAGCGTCACACCTTGAGTAAGGTACTCGAAATCAGACGCTGGATCCGCAAGAATCACGGCCATGAGATCGTCTGGATCCTGTTTGGTTACTGCCGCGATCCGAGCAAGTCCATCGGCAATCACACCCATCGCGTTCTCGCGCGCCAAGCTAGCCCGCGGCGAGACAGTAATGTCGTAGCGTTCAACGCTGTCAGCAAGCACTGCACCGTGCGCGTCAACAATCTCTCCTCGCACGCCGTACGTAATGAGCTCTTGAGCCCGCTTTTCGAGCGATTGGGCGTTGAGTTCGTCGGCACGCACGACCTGAATGTCAACAAGCCGCACCACGAACACCGTCACCATCAAGAAGACCACGAGCACCATGCCGGAGATTCGCAGTCGAGCGCGCCGGGTATTCATGGACTGCAGTCGTGGCGATCAGTTGGTGAGAGGCGCTGGGAGCACGTCAGGATTGGCAATCGGCACCGACTGTGCCGCAGTGGCGTGAAGTGCCTCTGGCTGAGGGCTTGCTGGGGCCACGGCGGCGGCCTGCGCAGCGAGGGCGGCAGTCTGTGCAGCGGCGCTGGCGGCATCGACCAGTGGAACACCGGTCAGGAGAGAGTTGGCAACCACACTGCAGCCGCCGCCGCACCCGAAAGGATCGGCCGTGCCTGGTGCGCTCGAGACGGCTCCGGTCGAAAGGTCGAGGTACAGCGGATTCGAGCCAGGGACCATGCCCAAGTGGGCGGCATTGGCAGCAAGATGCTGCGTCGAGCCGAGAATCTGCAACTTTTCCAGGAGCGCCTGCTCGGTGCGGAGGAGGTCCTTCTGCTGTACCTGGAGTCCAGAAAGCTGATACGCGCCATCCGAAACCACAATGCTCAGGAGCAGTTGGCCAGCAAAAATCAGAAAGAGGCTCACGATCGTGATGACAGAGTATGCCAACTTTGGGCGGGCGTTCCGCTGGGCTCGAGTGGTGACAATCTCAATGTGGGTGGGTCGACCTCGAGCTGCGCCGCGCTGCTGGACGTGCTGACGATCGGCATCTCGGCTCGGTTCATTGCGTAGCGGTCTTGCATACGCGAGGTTGGCGCTCATGCCGCCTCCCGCAGTCGCTCAGCAGCCCGCAGCCGCACTGATGCGGATCGCGGATTATTCGAGCGCTCCTCGAGGCTGGCCAACTCTGCTCCCCGTACCAACAGCCGAAACTCGGGACGGTGGTGCGGCAATTCGACCGGCAGGCCGGCTGGCGCAGTGGACGCGGCTCGAGACTGGAATTCACGCTTCACCAAACGATCTTCGAGCGACTGGTACGACAACACGACGACTCGCCCGCCGACCGCAAGACAATCAAGTGCAGCCGGAACCGCGCGCGCGAGAACCGCAAGTTCATGATTGACTTCAATTCTGAGCGCCTGGAACACACGCTTTGCCGGGTGACCGGCGCGCGCAGCTGCGGCGGGGGTCGCCGCGATGATCAGTTCGACCAGATCAGCAGAGCGCGTGATTGGATGCTCAAGCCGACGCTGCACAATGCGTGAAGCGAAGCGAGGCGCGAGCTTCTCGTCACCCAATTCGTAAAATATCCTTCGCAGTTCTAACTCGCTATAGGTTGCGAGGATGGTTGCCGCGGTGCGATTGCTCGTCGTGTCCATTCGCATGTCCAGCGGCGCATCTTTCGAGTATGAGAAGCCGCGCTCGACACGATCGAGTTGTAAGGAAGAGACACCGAGGTCGAACAGAATGCCCGCGACTCGCTCGAATCGTAGCTCGGCAAGAACGCGCGCAATCTCGTCGTAGACGGCGTGAACGAGACGAATCCTCGTGGCATAGGGCGATAGGCGTTCGCGAGCTATCTCGAGCGCTTCGGTGTCACGATCAATCCCGACCAGGGTCACAGACGGAAACCGCTCGAGGATTGCGGCAGCGTGGCCACCCATTCCGAGAGTGGCATCGACGACGACCGCATTCTCGCCCTTGATCGCCGGGCCGAGTAGCTCAAGTGAGCGCTCGAGAAGCACAGGAGTATGAATGTTCTCTGACATGGTGCGAGGCGATGGCCTTTGGCGCTGATCCCCATCCGAGTCGACCTGGCTTCGGGGAAGTAAGTCAGGGCGTTCGGCTGGGAGTCGGCACCAAAGGATCAGAACAGCCCGGGAATCACCTCCTCAGTGGTGTTCACAAAGTCAGACTCAGCGTTCTCGTAGTAGGTGTTCCAGGTCTCGGTGTCCCAGATCTCGGCGCGCGCGCCGGCGCCGATTACCGTGAGTTCGCGGTCAAGTCCCGCGTAGCTCCTCAGATTCTGTGGAATGTTGATGCGGTTCTGACTGTCCGGTATCTCCTGACTCGCGCCGGACAGGAACAAGCGAATGAAGTCGCGACTCTGTTTGCTCGTGATCGAGGCTTGGCGGATCTTCTCGTTGATGTCCTCGAATTCACGCTGGCTGAAGACATACAAGCAACGCTCTTGTCCGCGGGTGATGAACATGCCGGCCGCGAGTTGATCGCGAAACTTGGCTGGCAGAATCACGCGCCCTTTGTCATCGAGTTTCGGGGTGTGTGTGCCAACGAACATGATCGGCCCTCCCCTCATTCTCCGGCCCGGATGCAGGTTTGCTCCACATTACTCCACTTTCCTCCACAATCCAGTGCAAATTCGAGAAAGTTTCCCTCGGAGGCCGCACAAGACCCGAAACAAGTGGAATTCTCGGGCGGATGAAGGTGGAGGGCTAGGGCCGCCCCACAGCACGCTCAGCCCACAAAAAAGGCCAGCTCGCGCTGGCCTCGATGTGTTGGATCGCGTCGCGCGGCGCACCGGGCGCCAACGATTCCGATCGAACGCTATGCACTCCGATCGGAAGTGCGGCTATTCCTGACCCTCTTGGCGCTTTTCCCAGCGCTCGTTGAGGCTGTCCATGAAACTTGCGCGTGGCTTGCTGGTCTTGCCAGACGGGCTTGAGGGAGCCACTGAACTTGAACTCGATCCCCCTGGCGGAGTTACAGCGAGCAATACCCCGGCAAACATCACACCGAAGCCGAGGATGCCGACGAGGGGCAGTTGGAGAATTACGCCGCCCACAAGCGTTCCGATACCAACAATGCCGAGGAGCACGCCGACGACCAGTACGGAGTAGTTCACGCGGGCCCCGCCAGAACTCACGGTGGCAACAAAATCGGCGTCGTTCTGATAGAGACTGCGCTCCATCTCTTCCAGGAGGCGCTGCTCCTGCTCGGAAAGTGGCATCCTGTT
>CAZCOC010000128.1:0-4675 GCA_964500075.1 uncultured Salinibacterium sp. | reverse complement strand
CGGCACGGTCAGTGTCATTGATGTGGCCACCAACACGGTGACGCTCCCGCCGATCGTGGGCTTCACCCAGCCGTTCGAGGTGGCGTTCAGTCCGGATGGGACGAAAGCGTACGTCACCAACCCCGGCGCTAACACGGTCAGTGTCATTACTGTGGCCACCAACACGGTGGCGGCGACGATCCCGATCCCGGGCCTCGCCCAGCCGCTGGGGGTGGCGTTCAGTCCGGATGGAACGAAAGCGTACGTCACCAACACCGGCACTAGCACGGTCAGTGTTATTCGTGTGTCCGACGACACGGTGACGGGAACGATCGGGGTTGGCGCCAATCCGGTCGGAGTGGCGTTCAGTCCGGATGGAACGCAAGCGTATGTCACCAACAACACCGCCGGCACGGTCAGTGTTATTAATGTGGTCGACAACACGGTGGTCGGGTTACCAATCCCGGCCCCCACCCAGCCGTACGCGGTGGCGTTCAGTCCGGATGGGACGAAAGCGTATGTCACCAACGTCAACGCCATCATGGTCAGTGTCATTTCGACCGGGTTGGCCCCCTTCCCGCCTGTAGCCCCAGCAGCCTTGCCGCCGACCGGCGCTGACGCGTCGGGCACGCTGGTGTTCGCCACCGCCCTCACGCTCGCAGGCGTTGCCGTTGCAGCTGGCGCGCGCTTGCGGATCATCCGCCAGCGCTAATCGTGAATGCCTCGCGGCACTGACCGTGGCTGAGACCGGCGCAGGTGCGTCAATGTTCGTACACAACCGACCCCGCAAGACCCTCGACTGGAGAACCCCTGCCGAGGTCTTCGACGAACAGTCACGCTCACTAAAACAACCCGGTGTTGCAACGACCGATTGAACTCGCCCCGTCAATCCACTTGCAGGTTCTCACGTCGTCGCTTGAGTTCAGTCTTCAGGTCTGCAAGCTGGGTTGGAGCGAACGGGAGGTTGGCCCCGTGGAGATGTTGGAACAGATCGGCGGTACCCTTGACAAGGCTCAAGATTGTGCGCCGGGCAGCCGGTTCCGGCAAGGCGAGTCGATCAGCCATCGCCAGAAAGTGAGCGGCGGAAAGGTCCGAATCCTCCCCATCGACGCTCAGAGCGAATGTCAGATCACCGTAGAGTGCAGTGCTCGGTAGGTCGTACGCGGGGCTGACGCGCCATTCACCACTCTCTTCCCTCAGCATCGAGATGTTCTTGGCGTGTACGTCGCCGTTCCCGGTGAGCCAGGCGAAAAGAGTCTGCTGGAATAGAGCAGCCGCCGCGACCTTCGGTGCAGAACACGCGGCAACCAATGCGCCGCACGCCCCTTCCATTGTCACGTTGTACTTATCGGCAGGCCACAGGCCAAGGGCCTGGCAGGAATCTTCCACGCCCAGGCGTGCGCCGTCAGCACGCCTGTCGAAGCGCCGCACGAGCAGCGCCATGGCGCCCGCCGCGTCGGTGATCACCGTCGCATCGACAACAGGCATCCGCAGTCTGCGTGCGAGGCCGATGAAGAACGCCTCATTCTCGACAACGTGAGGATACTCGGGTGGCGAGAGCTTGAGGATGTAGCGCTCGTTGGCTCGAGCTACCGGCAGTGAAATCATGCGTGCAGAGACCTTGTCCTGCACTCCGGCAATCCCGACTTTGTCGACGATGCCGTGGTCGGCGAGGAGATCGTCGAAAAGGGGGATGCTCGCGCCGTCGAATTCGATCGCTTGCGCGGCCTCGGCGGGTGCTGTGCCGAGTGGGATCACTCTGACGTCTCCGACCAAATCTGCTCCAACGGCCAGAAGAAGCGCAAGCTCGTCGTCGGCGGAAGCCTTGATGGAACGGCGAAGTGCAGTCAGGCGCCTACCTTCTGGCAGTAGACCCGCGAAGAAAGGGGGAACTCCCCCAGCGCGAACGATCACCGGGCGCGAGCTGAGCGGCAGTGTGGTCGCGACCGGGTGAGAGCCGCCGGCGAGATAGTCCGGCAGGTAGGCGAACTGAGTGACCCCGTCGGGCTCACGGCTCAGCGTTGCCGCAGGCAGGTCGCCAACGTAGACGAGAGCGTCCCCAATCACTGGCGGGGCCTGAGAACGAGATCGAGACCCAATGTTTCCGCGATGGCGACGATGGTGTCGAGCCGGGCGGTCGCCTTGCCGTGCTCGACGGAGTACACCGAGCGAACGGATACGCCGGACAATGCGGCGATGTCCTGCTGCCCCAGTCCAAGCTCCTTGCGTCGACGAGCGATCTGATGCCCGAGTTCCCTAGGATCTGTTGACATTGAGTTGCCTCCGTTCAGCACGATCGTTCCGTTATTCCCGGTGTTAGAGCCTCGATTTGTCTCCGCATGGCCAAAATAGCACGATCGTGCCGTTATGGGGCTACAACACCAACACCAGCGGCTTACTCGAGCGAGAACAGCACGATCGTGCCGATCTAACTTCGTCTTCCAGTATTCGAACCCGAGCTCGGCGGGATACTCGCCGAGCGCCGTGAGTTGCGTCGCGCCGGGGCGGCCGATCACCGAGATGCGTCCGCCGATGTCAGCAACAGCGCGGGAGACCTTCCCTTCGTCACTCAGGCCGAGCACGAAGATGACGTCGGCCCCGGCATCGAGGTAGGCGTTCGCGCGGGTGACCATGTCGCTCCACTCGCCGCCACCGGCAAGCGTGCCGACACGGGCGTTGATCACAAGCGGGATGCCCGTCGCGTCGGCGGCAGCACAGGCCGCATTCACGCGAGATACGGCGGTCGCCACATCGAAGAGCGGCGCCCTGGATGCTCCAACGCTGTCCTCGGTTTTGTCGTATCCGAGGTTGCGCGCCATCTGCTCGAGCACTTCAATGGTCTCCTGATACTGCTCGTCGCTCAGCCGGTCAACGGTCTTGAGCCAAAAGCCGATGCGTCGAGGAGTGTCCATGGCTCGAGGGTGCACCTCGGGAGTCTGGGGTGGGGTTCGGGATTGTAATTGACGCTAGTGGGCGAATATACGCGCACATTTATGTGCGACTGCTAACGTCGATGCATGCGTACGACTGTGGACATCCCCGACAAACTCTTTTGGCAGCTCAAGGCGCGCGCGGCCGAGGAGAACATCTCCTTGAAAGTCCTCGTCGAAAAGACCGCCTACCACTACCTTCGAACTCCGCTTCGGCGGATCGACCCTTCGGAAGTGCAGCTTCCAGCCATCGGCGATGGCATAGGATCGGTCCTCGTTGACCCCTCCACGTGGTGGGAAGCCATCAACGAGCGCTCGTGAAGGGCGTCGACACGAACATCCTTGTCTATGCCTTTCACGCCGACTTCGAACAGCACGCCAAGGCGAAGGCGGCGCTAGCGCAGCTGGCATCGCAGGGCGAGCCGTGGGGAATCCCCTCTCCGTGCATCCATGAGTTTCTCGCCACCGTCACGCGGCAGCGGTACTTTTCGAGGCCCGCAACAATATCGGAAGCCCTGGGCTTCATCTCAGCCCTGACCGAGACATACGGATGCTTCGTGCTCGATGAGAGCGCCCGGCACTTCGACACCCTTGCTCGCGTTCTGACAGCGAGCGGGGTTACCGGCGCAAAGGTGCACGATGCGCGGATTGCCGCTATCTGTAGCGACCATGGTGTGCAGGAATTTTGGACGGCAGACCGCGACTTCAGTTACCTTCCGTGGTTGAACGCGGTCAATCCGCTGGTGAGCTAGCCGCAGTTCTCGACGTTTGACCGCGACTTCGGGCTCTAGAACTTGAACCCGAGCTCGGGCGGGTACTCGCCGAGTGCGGTGAGTTGCGTCGCGGCATCCAGCAGGTGCGAAAGCGCGAGGCCGAGTGAATAGGGCCCAAAGCTGACCCGAGAGACGCCGAGGTCGGCGAGACGCAGAAGGGGCACCGCGCCGGGGCGGCCGATCACCGAGATGCGTCCGCCGATGTCAGCAACAGCGCGGGAGACCTTCCCTTCGTCACTCAGGCCGAGCACGAAGATGACGTCGGCCCCGGCATCGAGGTAGGCGTTCGCGCGGGTGACCATGTCGCTCCACTCGCCGCCACCGGCAAGCGTGTCGACACGGGCGTTGATGACGATCGGGATGCCGGTCGCATCGGCAGCTGCGCGAGCCGACGCGACCCGGGCCGCTGCGGTCGAAACATCGAAGAGTGGTGCCTTGGATGCTCCGACGCTGTCCTCGAGGTTGAGCCCTACAGCCCCGGTTGCGATCAGTCGTTCGACGTTGCGCTGAACGCCCGCGGCATCCGAGGCATAGCCTTTCTCAAAGTCGACGCTCACCGGCAGCTCAACGGCGCCGACGACGATGGATGCCGCATCCAATGCCTGCTCGACAGTGAGGCCCTCACCGTCCTCAACTCCGCGGGCATAGCTGACCGAATGGCTCGCCGTCGCTATGGCCTTCACCCCTGGCGCCTTCGCCACGGTTGCCGCCGAAATCGCGTCCCACACGTTCGCGAGAATCAGCGGCGCACCTGGAACATGCAGTGCGTTGAGCAATTGAGCCCTGGCGAGTTGCCCGCTCATGGCTAGAGCGCGCGAACGTACTTTGGCAGTCGCACGAAGACCAGCAGCACCGCGCCGACCAGCAACACGAGGCCAATTCCGAGCACCCCGTAGATCGTTGCGCCGAATGAAGCGATAAAGATCGTCCAGAGCGCCGGCGAGATGAAGCTTGCGACTCGACCGGTAGTCGCGTACAGGCCGAACACTTCAC
>CAZCOC010000127.1:0-4703 GCA_964500075.1 uncultured Salinibacterium sp. | reverse complement strand
CGAGCATCCCGAGTCCGATGAGCCACTTGCCGAGCGGCGGATGCACGACGAACGATGGATCCGTGTAGAAGATGTCGGCCTGGCCCACGTTAAACCGCGGGTCGGTCTCGGCCGGCCACGTGGCCTCGTAGCCGAGATTCACGAGAGTCCAGGCATCCTTCACATAGAAGGTCTCGTCGAAGACGAGCTCTGCCGGACTGCCGAGATTCCATAGGCGGGTGGATGCCGCGACCGCGACGACCGCGGCCGGCGCCCCCCAGCGCAACACCGTGCGCACTCGCGGCGACTGCCGCGCCCACCACGAGTCGAGGCGGGAACCGCGCGGCTCGTTGCCGGCGGCGGCGTCGGCAGAGTGCTCGGCGATCTCTTCGCCCGAGTCGCCGGCCGGGCGGTCCACCGAATCCGGGGGAGCGCCGCTCGCCTCGCCGACGAGCACCGCATCGAACTCGGCGTCAGGCGTGCGGCTCACTTGGTCATGGTACCGGCGGCAGCAGGCGTTCGGCGGAGCGCACAGCGCCGATGCTCGCGATGATGACGAGCACGATGCCGGCGGCCTGGATCCAGCCAACGGTCTGCCCAAGCACGAAGAATCCGGCAGCCGCCGCGATGGCTGGCGAACAGCTCATGAGCACCGAAAACGCGGAAGCAGAAATGCGTCGAAGCGCTATGAGCTCAAGAGCGTACGGAATCGTCGACGACAACACCGCCACCGCGAGCCCGAGCGCGAGGATCGGCGGCTGCACGAGCTGCGCTCCCGCCTGCGCAATGCCGAACGGCAGGCTCAGCACCGCACCGATCGCCATCGCAATCGCGAGCCCGTCGAGGCCCTGGAACACCTGTCCGGTGCGGCGTGAGGCGAGGATGTACCCGGCCCACGTCGCGCCAGCGGCGAGCGCGAAGGCAACACCGACGGGGTCGAGGTCGCCGAAACTCCCGTAGCCGAGCAGGCCAACGCCTGCCAGCGCCAGCGCGGCCCACAACCACGCACTCGCTCGGCGCGCAACGATCACCGACAGAATGAGCGGTCCGAGCACCTCGATCGTGACCGTCGTCCCGAGGTCGAGGCGTGAGATTGCCTGGTAGAACAGCAGGTTCATGGTCCCAAGGCTCAGGCCAAAAATGGTGACGAGTGCCCAACCCCTGCGCGAGATGCCGCGAAGATTCGGCCGCGCGATCGCCAGCAAGATGAGCGCCGAGAACACCAAGCGCAGCGTCACCATGCCAGCCGGTCCAACGGTCGGGAAAACGAGCACCGCGATGGATGCCCCGATGTCCTGAGTCATGAGACCCACGATCACCAGGGCGACCCCGCTCAGGCGCGGTTGGGGCGCGGCGGGCGGTTCGAGCATCCCGCCAGCTTAGGAGCCGGGCGACTGGCGGCACGCACCTGGCCGCCAACACCGGGCCGCCAACAACCGGGTGACACAATGACGGGGTGATCATTCTGGCGGCGACCCCAATCGGCAATCTGGGGGATGCCTCGCGGCGGCTCATCGAGGCGCTCAGCACCGTCACGGTCATCGCGAGCGAGGACACTCGCACAACCATTCACTTGATGCGGGCCCTCGGCGTCGAGAATCGCCCGAAGCTGATCGCTCTGCACGAGCACAACGAGAGCGAGAAGGCGGCCGAGCTCGTCGAACTCGCCAAAACGATCGACGTGCTGGTACTGAGCGACGCCGGCATGCCGTCGATCAGCGATCCCGGTTACCCGCTCGTTGCGGCGGCAGCTGCCGCGGGAGTCGCCGTGACGGCTTTGCCCGGCCCCAGCGCGGTGCTCACGGCGCTCGCCGTATCGGGCCTTGCGACCGACCGGTTCACGTTCGAAGGGTTTCTTCCGCGAAAGTCCCGTGTCGCCTTCTTCCGCGGCCTTGTGCGTGAGCCGCGCACGATGGTGTTCTTCGAGAGCCCGAACCGTTTGGGCGCTGCGCTGGCCGACCTTGCCGCCGCCCTCGGCGACGACCGCCGCGTGGTGGTGTGCCGCGAACTGACGAAGCTGCACGAAGAGGTTGTGCGGGGGAGCGCTCGCGAGCTTGCGACCCGTTTCGCAGACGGAGCCCGCGGAGAGATTTGCCTTGTCGTTGAGGGGGCTAGTGCCCTGGCATCGGATCTGCCGACCGGTATTGCGCAGGTACTCGCACTCGTCGCCGGCGGCGCGAAGCTCAAGGATGCGTCGAGCGAGGTAGCGGAGGCAACCGGACTGAGTCGGCGAGACCTCTACGAGGGCGCGCTCACTAGCCGGTGATGAGCTCGACGTCGTAGGCGCGGACTCGCGGGCCATAGCTCGCGAACGTGAGGGAATCTGTCATCGCCTGCGCGATCCGGAAACGATCGAATGGGTCGCGGTGGTGCAGCGGAAGCTCCTCGAGCACGACGGCGTGGGTCGAGAGCGACGGAAGCTCTTGAAACCCCTCCTCAACCAGGCTTCCGAGCAATCCAGGCGGGCCGGGGAGCTTTCCCAAAGAACGCTTGATCGCAATCTCGGCAACCGTTATGGACGAGACGAAGATCTCGTTCCTACCATCCGCAATAACTGACCGAACTCGTGGGCCGAGCTTTGCTTCGTCGAAGAGCCACCAGAGCAAGACGTGCGTGTCGAGCAAAACCCTCACTCCCCGTACCAGTCAATCTCGTCTTGTGCAGTGAATTCGTCGAAGGCGTCCGCGAGAACGAACTGTCCCGCGAAGAGACCCGGGGTTCGATCGGGTCGGACCGGTATCGGCACGAGGCGTGCCACCGGATGCCCGTTGCGCGCGATTACGATCTCTTGCTGGGGTCCCGCCCGCGGCGGCAGTGTTGCGCCACCAGAAAGGGCACCGCGGAAGCCACCGAAGTAACACGAGCCGCGGCATCCGTAGACTTGGAGAATGGCTACGGGCGACTCCTTCTACATTACGACGCCCATTTTCTACGTCAACGATGTTCCGCACATTGGGCACGCGTACACCGAGGTGGCCGCGGACGTTCTCGCCAGGTGGCACCGTCAGCGCGGCGAAGACACCTGGCTGCTGACAGGTACGGATGAGCATGGCCAGAAGATCCTGCGCACGGCCGCGGCAAACAAGACGAGCCCGAAGGATTGGGCTGACCGGCTCGTTGAGACTGCGTGGAAGCCGCTGCTTGCGACCATCAACATTCACAACGATGACTTCATTCGCACGACAGACGAACGCCACGAAAAAGCGGTCGCGATATTTCTGCAGAAGCTCTACGACGACGGCCATATCTACTCCGGCGAGTACGAGGGCTTTTACTGCGTCGGCTGCGAGGAGTACAAGCAGCTCGACGATCTGGTGAAGGCCGAGGACGGCGAGTACGCCGGCCAGCTCGTGTGTGCCATCCACGGGCGGCCCGTCGAACTTCTCAAGGAGAAGAACTACTTCTTTCGCATGAGCGCCTTCGAGAAGCCGCTGCTTGAGCTCTACAAATCAAACCCATCATTCGTGCAGCCGACTTCGGTGCGCAACGAGATCGTGCAGTTCGTCAGTCAGGGCCTTGCCGACCTCTCGATCTCGCGGTCGAGTATCGACTGGGGCATTACGGTGCCATGGGACGACACCCACGTCGTCTACGTCTGGTTCGACGCCTTGCTTAACTACATAACGGCAATCGGCTACGGGGTGGATGAGGCCGAGTTCGAGCGCCGCTGGCCGGCCGTGCACATCGTCGGTAAAGACATCGCGCGCTTCCACGCCGTCATCTGGCCAGCCATGCTGATGGCCGCAGGCCTCCCGGTTCCGCGCACGGTGTTCGGCCACGGCTGGCTATTGGTCGGTGGCGAGAAGATGTCGAAGTCGAAGCTCACGGGCATCGCGCCCGCGCAAATTACCGACACGTTCGGCTCCGACGCCTTTCGCTACTACTTTCTCTCGGCGATCACCTTCGGGCAGGACGGCTCATTCAGTTGGGAAGACCTCAACGCGCGCTACCACGCCGAGCTCGCCAACGGCTTCGGCAACCTTGCATCGCGCGTCATCGCCATGGTCATCAAGTACTGCGACGGGGCGGTTCCCGCCGTCGCGCCGGACCCTGCGATCCACACGATTGAGATGCGAGTGACGGATGCCGCGAACCGGCAGATCGACGCGTTCGCCATCAATGAGGCGCTCGCCACCATTTGGCAGCTCGTCGACGCTCTTAACGGCTACATCACCGAGAACGAGCCGTGGGCGCTCGCTAAGGATCCGACTCGGCGCGATGAATTAGAGACTGTACTCGCTACGACCGTCCACGGCCTCGGCACACTAGCGATTCTGTTGTCCCCGGTGTTGCCGCTCGCGACCGCGCGCTTATGGGATACGATCGGCGGCCTCGGTGCGCTGGAAGCACAAGTCATCACCTCGGCATTCGAGTGGACGGGCGGCGGCCAGGTGAAGGCACTCGAGACCTCGCTGTTCCCACGCATCGAAACCGACGAGGATTCCGCTTGAGCGAACCCGCCGCCTTTGTGCGGCAGCGCGGCACGACCTCGGAGCATGGACAGTCGCGCGACCTCGAGTATCCGCCCCTTCCGGAGGCGCTCACCGTCGGCATCTACGACAATCACGCGCACCTCGAGATCTCCGACGGCGAGAACCCGATGGACTATCGCGACCAACTTGATCGAGCGTCCAGCGTCGGAGTGCGCGGGGTCGTGCAGGTTGGCGGCGACCTCGAGACCTCGCGCTGGTCGGCCGAGATCGCCGCGCGCGAGCCGCGCGTCC
>CAZCOC010000126.1:0-4730 GCA_964500075.1 uncultured Salinibacterium sp. | reverse complement strand
GGATCGACATCATCGCTGCCGAAAATGCCGCCAGACATTCGGCCGCGTACCCGGAAGACGGCGCGGGTCAGGTGCACGAACGACTCGCAACTGGCGGCGAGTATCAGTGGCGTCGGGAGGGACCGCCGCATCTCTTCAACCCAGACACGGTGTTTCGCCTGCAACACTCGACCCGCACCCGCAGATACGACATCTTCCGTGAATACACGAAGCTTGTTGACGAGCAGGCGGAGCGGCTGATGACGCTCAGGGGGCTGTTCAAGATCAAGAAAGGGTTGCGGCCCGCAGTGCCACTTGACGAGGTGGAACCAATCGAGTCAATCATTGGCCGATTCAATACGGGCGCGATGAGCTACGGGTCGATCAGTCAAGAAGCGCACGAGACGCTGGCCATCGCAATGAACCAGATCGGCGGCCGCTCCAACACTGGCGAGGGGGGCGAAGATGTCGAACGACTGCTCGACCCGGCTCGACGAAGTGCGATCAAGCAAGTGGCATCCGGTCGCTTTGGAGTCACGAGCATGTACTTGACTCACGCAACGGACATCCAGATCAAGATGGCGCAAGGAGCAAAGCCCGGCGAGGGCGGGCAACTGCCGGCAAACAAGGTCTACCCGTGGATCGCGCGAACGAGACACGGCACCGCTGGAGTCGGCCTCATCTCCCCGCCGCCTCACCACGACATCTACTCGATCGAAGATCTCAAGCAGTTGATCTTTGATCTCAAACGGGCCAATCCGGATGCTCGTATCCACGTCAAGCTTGTGAGCCAGTCTGGTATCGGAGCGGTTGCTGCCGGTGTGACGAAGGCAAAGGCAGACGTCGTGCTCATCTCCGGTCATGACGGCGGAACCGGTGCGAGTCCGCTCAACTCGCTCAAGCATGCTGGAACGCCGTGGGAGCTTGGGCTTGCCGAAACACAGCAGACACTGATGCTCAATGGCATGCGCGACAGAGTGGTGGTGCAGGTGGACGGCCAAATGAAGACCGGTCGAGACGTCATCATTGGTGCGCTGTTGGGCGCCGAGGAATATGGCTTCGCAACAGCTCCGCTCGTGGTTTCAGGCTGCATTCTGATGAGGGTCTGCCATCTTGACACCTGCCCTGTTGGTGTCGCATCTCAGAACCCAGAATTGCGTGCGCGTTTCAGCGGCAAGCCTGAGTTTGTTGTCAATTTCTTCGAGTTCCTCGCCCAGGAAGTGCGGGAATACCTCTCAGAACTCGGATTCCGCAGCCTCGAGGAAGCGATCGGCCAAGTCGAGCTATTGGATGTTGACCGGGCAATGGAACACTGGAAAGCCGACGGCCTCGATCTCTCACCAATTCTGGTTGGCCCTGAATTCTCCGCTTCTGAGCCGCGCATCAACCGCGTAGCCCAAGATCACGAACTCGAAAAGCACTTCGACCAGAAGCTCATACAGCTGAGTAGCGAAGCGCTCGAGAATGGCACTCCGGTCACGATCGAACTCCCAATCCGCAACACAGAGCGGGCGGTCGGCACGATGCTCGGCCACGAAGTGACCGTGCGCCACGGAGAGAATGGTCTCCCAACCGGCACAATCGAAGTCAAGCTGACCGGTACGGCCGGGCAGTCATTTGGGGCCTTCATGCCGTCGGGCATCACGCTTCGTCTCGAGGGCGACAGCAACGACTATGTCGGCAAGGGGTTGTGCGGCGGCGAGGTCATCATCCGGCCGAGCCGCGCCAGCCTGTTCAAGGCCGAGCAGAACGTTATCGCAGGCAACGTCATCGGCTACGGCGCTACTCAGGGCAGCATGTTCATCCGAGGAATCGTTGGCGAGCGCTTCTTGGTGCGCAACTCAGGAGCGACCGCTGTTGTGGAGGGTGTCGGAGACCACGCACTCGAGTACATGACAGGTGGGCTCGCCGTAATACTCGGCAGCACGGGCCGCAACCTCGGTGCGGGCATGTCGGGGGGCACGGCCTACGTGTACGACCTCCGTACCGAGCGCGTCAATCCAGAAGCGCTCGTCTCTGGCGAACTGGAACTGTTGCCGTTGGGCGGTGCCGACGTCGAGATACTCCGCGACCTGCTGCAACGCCACCTCGCCGAGACCGATTCGGCCGTCGCCGGCAGAATGCTCGATGACATGGATGCCACGGCCGCCCGCTTCACGAAGGTGGTGCCGCGCGACTACGCGGCCGTGCTTGAGACGAGGCGGACAGCGATCGACGAGGGCCTCGACCCTGATGGCGACGTGGTGTGGTCCCGCATTATGGAGGTGACCGGTGGCTGATCCTAGAGGATTCCTTAAGGCGAAAGAGCGTGAGACTCCGGTGCGACGTCCAGTGAGCATCCGGCTGATGGACTGGAAAGAGGTGTACGAGCAGCAGGACCCAGCTCAACTGCGCCGTCAGGCAGGGCGATGCATGGACTGCGGCATCCCCTTCTGTCATCAGGGATGCCCGTTGGGCAATCTCATCCCCGAGTGGAATGACATGGTCAGGCGCGGGGATGGCGCTCAGGCAATCGAACGGCTCCACGCCACGAATAACTTCCCCGAATTCACCGGCAGGCTCTGTCCTGCACCGTGCGAGAGTTCGTGTGTGTTGGGCATCAACCAGCCCGCCGTCACGATCAAGCAGGTCGAGGTCTCGATCATCGACGAGGCTTTCGCGAACGGCTGGGTCACGCCGCACCCGCCGGAGCGGCTCACCGGCAAGACCGTTGCCGTCGTCGGGTCCGGGCCTGCCGGGCTCGCAGCGGCGCAGCAGCTGACGAGAGCGGGGCACACGGTTGCCGTCTTCGAGCGAGACGACCGCATCGGGGGGCTCCTTCGCTATGGCATCCCGGACTTCAAGATGGAGAAGAAGCACATCGAGGGTCGGCTCGCCCAAATGCAGGCGGAGGGCACTCGTTTCCGTGCCGGCGTCGAGATCGGGGTCGATATTGCCTGGGATGACCTCAAGAATCGCTATGACGCGGTGATCGTGGCAACCGGAGCGACCGTGCCGCGTGATTTGGCGATCCCGGGTCGCGACCTCATGGGGGTGCACTTTGCCATGGAGTACCTCGTGCAGGCTAACAAAGTGGGAGCTGGCGATGGTGTGACCGAGCAGATAACCGCCGAAGGCAAGCACGTTGTTGTTCTGGGAGGCGGCGACACCGGAGCGGACTGCATCGGCACTGCACACCGCCAGCATGCGCTCTCGGTCACCAACCTCGCGATCGGAATCCAGCCCCCCACCGAGCGTGCTGAACACCAGCCTTGGCCAATGTCACCGACACTCTTTGAGGTCACGAGTGCACATGAGGAGGGTGGCGAACGCGTCTACCTCGCCTCGACCGTCGAGTTCCTCGCCACGGATGCCGGAGAAGTTCGCGCCATCCGCGTTGCCGAAACCGAGTACCTCGATGGACGTCGTGTGCCAAAGTCCGGCACAGAGCGGGAGATTCCTGCTGACTTGGTGCTGATCGCGCTGGGGTTCAACGGTCCAGAGTCAGAGACTCTTCGTGAGCAGCTACCGGTGCCGTTCGACGAACACGGCACGATCCAGCGCGATGGCCAATACGAGACCAGTGAGTCTGGCGTCTTCGTCGCCGGAGACGCCGGCCGCGGTCAGTCGCTCATCGTGTGGGCGATAGCAGAAGGTCGAGCGGCGGCAGCTGCGGTCGATCGCTACCTCGAGGGACAGACGCAATTGCCGTCCCCGGTCAAACCAACCGACCGCGCTATCACCATCTAAGCTTCAACAGTTCTACCACCACGCAGTACCCACCACAGAAGGAAATCATGAGACGAGCCAAGATCGTCGCGACCCTCGGCCCAGCGACATCGAGCTATGAGAACATCCGCGCAATCATCGATGCAGGTGTCGATGTCGCGCGCATGAACCTCAGCCACGGGACGCACGCGATACACGAAGAGGTCTATGTCAACGTCCGCAAAGCGGCTGCCGACTCGGGCAGAGCGGTCGCTGTGATGGTGGACCTTCAGGGGCCAAAGATCCGGCTGGGCAAGTTTGCCAACGGCCCGCACGAACTCGATATCGGGGACATCTTCAAGATCACCACCGAAGACATCCTCGGCACAAAAGAGATCGTCGGCACGACGTTCAAGGGGCTGCCGAATGACGTTTCTGCTGGCGATTTCCTGCTCATCGACGATGGCAAGGTGAAGGTCCGGGTGATTGAGACGGATGGCGTCGTTGTCACGACCGAGGTTGTCGTCGCCGGCCCGGTCTCAAACAACAAGGGCATCAACCTCCCGGGCGTCGCCGTCAATGTTCCGGCGCTATCCGAGAAGGACGAGGACGATCTCCGCTGGGGGCTCAAGCTCGGGGCCGACCTCATCGCGCTCTCGTTTGTGCGAAACGCCGAGGACATCGTGCGAGTACACGAGATTATGGCTGAGGAGGGTCGCAAGGTTCCTGTCATCGCAAAGATCGAGAAACCGCAAGCCGTCGATCATCTCGAGGCGATTATTGATGCCTTTGACGCGATCATGGTCGCCCGGGGCGACCTCGGCGTTGAATTGCCGCTCGAGGCCGTGCCGATCGTGCAGAAGCGAACGATCGAGCTCGCTCGTCGAATGGCGAAGCCCGTCATTGTTGCGACGCAAATGCTCGAGTCAATGATTTCAAGCCCGGTGCCAACTCGTGCAGAGACATCTGACGTCGCGAACGCAATTTTAGACGGCGCAGACGCGGTCATGCTGAGCGGTGAGACGAGCGTCGGGGAGTACCCGGTCATCACAGTCCAGACCATG
>CAZCOC010000125.1:0-4765 GCA_964500075.1 uncultured Salinibacterium sp. | reverse complement strand
TGCCAAAGGCGTTGCGATCGCCGAACTCGACACCGTAGGAGTTGACGTTCTGACCAAGCAGCGTGACTTCGATTGCACCATCGTCGACGATGGCTTGGACCTCGGCGAGGATGTCACCTGGCCGACGATCCTTCTCCTTGCCGCGTAGCGCTGGCACGATGCAGAACGTACAGGTGTTATTGCAGCCGACGGATATCGACACCCAAGCGCTGTGGGTCGACTCGCGGCGCGCAGGCAGGGTAGACGGAAACACGTCGAGGGATTCCAGAATCTCGAGCTGTGCTTCGTTGTTGTGACGGGCACGTTCCAGCAGTGTAGGAAGCGAGCCCATGTTGTGGGTGCCAAAAACGACATCGACCCACGGCGCCTTCTCAAGAATCTTTGCCTTGTCCTTCTGTGCAAGGCATCCACCGACGGCGATCTGCAAATCCGACTTGGTCTTCTTGACCGCAGCAAGCATGCCGAGATTGCCGTACAGCTTGTTGTCCGCATTCTCACGGACTGCGCAGGTGTTGATGACGACAACATCAGGAGTGGCACCGTTTGCCTTGACGTAGCCGGCCGCCTCGAGCGAGCCACTCAGCCGCTCAGAATCGTGGACATTCATCTGACAGCCATACGTGCGCACCTCATAGGTGCGCGGGGTGGTCATGGCTGCGGTCATGACAACAAGCTTAAGCCGTTTATGCCACGTGCCGCGGCGGCCGACTCCAAGCGATCAAGGCAGATGTCCGTTAGCGAAACACGGGACCGGTCGGCTCGAGCGCGCGGGCGACTGCGGTCGAGATCACCGAGCCCGAGTACCCCCGGCGCTGCAGGAATGCTCCCAGCCGCCGTCGTGCGGTAACCGCATCCAACGAGCGCAACTGGGGCGCCCGCTTCTGCGCGATTGCGATGGCTCGGTCGAGTTCGTCACCGGCCTCCAGCTTTTCGACCGCCTCTTCGATTGCAGTGGAATCGACTTTTCGGCGGCGGAGTTCCGCCACGATCGAGCCACGCCCGAGCCCTTTGCGGTCCGTGAGCGTTCGCACGAGCGTCTCGGCAAGAGCGAGGTCATCGAGCAGCCCGACACGCAACAGCCGGTCGCACTCAAGTTCGACCTCGCCGTCCTCGAAATCACGGCTCAGCAAGTAGGCAATCATTTCCTGTGCAGACATGCTGCGTCTCGCCAGCGCGTGCATGCTGATGTCGCTGATCGACGTGAACCCACCACGGCGCTCGGATGGCGAATCGTCGCTGCCGTCCGACAGCGTGCCGTCCGACAGCGTGCCGTCCGACAGCGTGCCGTCCGACAGCGTGCCCTCCGACAGAGCCCGCTCAGGCAGAGCCCGCTCAGGCAGAGCTCCAGCGTCGGTAGACGCTGGGGTCGCGCCGAACAGGTAGGTCACTGGAGCGAGCTGCTCACCGTCCGAGGCTGACACCGCTATTCGCCGACTGCCTGCAGTTGGAGCTCGGGCTCCAACTCGGGCTGAGGCACCAGCTGCAACTCTGCGTCCACGGTCGAACCGACTGCGAGCACGGGTGCCGCAGACTTCGCCGCCGCCTTGGCTTGCTTCGCCTCGAGAGCGAGCTCTGCGTCGGCTGCCGACTTGAGCTCACGAACCTGAGCGGCTTTGGCCTCAGCACCAACTCCGAGCTTGAACATGATCTTCTGTTCGATCTCGTCGGCGATCTTGGGGTTCTGTAGCAAGAAGTTGCGCGAATTCTCTTTGCCTTGGCCGAGCTGGTCACCGTCGTAGGTGTACCACGCGCCAGACTTTCGCACGATTTCGTGTTCTACCCCAAAGTCGATGAGGCTTCCCTCGCGCGAAATCCCGACACCGAACAGGATGTCGAACTCTGCCTGCTTGAACGGCGGAGCCATCTTGTTCTTGACGACCTTGACGCGCGTACGGTTGCCGACAGCATCGGTGCCGTCTTTCAGAGTCTCGATGCGGCGAATGTCAAGACGAACTGAAGCGTAGAACTTGAGCGCCTTCCCGCCGGCCGTGGTCTCGGGGCTGCCGAAGAACACGCCGATCTTTTCGCGAAGCTGGTTGATGAAGATCATTGTCGTGTTGGTCTGGCTGAGACCACCCGTGAGCTTGCGGAGTGCCTGCGACATGAGCCGGGCCTGGAGACCGACGTGCGTGTCACCCATCTCACCCTCGATCTCGGCGCGAGGTACCAGAGCGGCTACGGAGTCGATGACGATCAGATCAATCGAGCCTGAGCGTACGAGCATGTCTGCGATCTCAAGCGCCTGCTCCCCAGTATCTGGCTGCGAGACGAGGAGCGAATCGATGTCGACCCCGAGCTTGGCCGCGTACTCCGGATCGAGTGCGTGCTCTGCATCGATGAACGCGGCGATGCCGCCTGCGCGCTGAGCGTTCGCGATTGCGTGCAGGGTCAGCGTCGTCTTACCGGATGACTCTGGGCCGTAGATCTCAACGATGCGGCCACGCGGCAAACCTCCGATGCCGAGCGCGACATCCAGAGCGATTGAACCGGTGGGGATCACCTCGACCGGAGCGCGCTCGTCACTACCGAGGCGCATGACTGAACCTTTGCCGAACTGGCGATCGATCTGGGCGAGAGCGGTCTCGAGTGACTTCTCGCGGTCTGCTGCTGATGGCATGTGCTTGACTCCATTTGTCGTAGGTGGCTGCCCATAGGCTGTCGATCTTCTGTTGGTCGATGCTGCAAGACCCCCAGCCTCCCGACAAAGGCTGGCGTTCATAAAGCTGGCGTTCATAAAGCTGGCGTTCATAAGGCTGGCGTTCATAAAGCTGGCGTTCATCTCGAACGATGTGATTGCCACGCTACGCCCGCCGACCGACATTGCTGCTGATCGCCGTGCCTGTTGTGTCAATAACGGTCTTCGATAAGACGTTAGGGAGAAGCTAGCACCGATCGAATAAATGTTCGATACGAAGCGCGGCGTGTCTCAACCATCCGCGCGTTCAACCGCTTGGCGACTTGCGCGGCTCGCGCTGACCAACGCCGTACCATCGCTCGCCTGGCACGTCGGTCGCCCGACATAATGCCAACCAGATGTCTCGGGAATCACGCCCATCGGCAATTGCCTGAGCCGCGGTAAGTCCGTCTAGCTCAGAGAGCGCGAGATCCTGAGTAAGTACCCGACCATACGCCTCACCGAATTCATCCGATACAGCGAGCCGGAACTCACTCAGGCGCATTGCTTAGCAATCACTGCCGGTGCGTCGAGCAGAAGAGCTAGCGGGAAACAAGCCCAGAATCGAACTCTGCGAAGAGGTCATCCGGAAGCGTGTCTGGGACGGCGTTCAGTCCTTCGATGATCGCGAGACGATCTCCGACCTCGCGCATGATGACGGAGATTGGAACGTCGAGCGCGTCAGCGACCGACGCCAGAATCTCTGAGCTGGCCTCTTTCTGGCCACGTTCGACCTCACTGAGGTATCCCAGTGCGACGCTCGCCCTGCTCGCGACCTGGCGGAGCGTGCGCCCCTTTTGAAGACGGAAGTCACGGAGAACGTCACCGATTTCCTGACGAACTAGAACCATTGGACTCTCCCTTTCTTGCAAGCTGTGTTGGAAACTCTAACCAGTCGTAACTGTGGAGCACTTGTGAACTCGCCAGTTGTAACGAGATAGAAACGAGGGGTATTCCCTCAATTCACGAAATCAGTCGAGCGAGTTCATGAAGTGATTCGGCGACGACAGCCTGGCGGATGTCTTCGCGGCCTCCAACAAGATTCAAGCGGGTTGCGTGCACCGCTGTTCCAACCGCAAAGCCAACGAAGACAGTGCCGACCGATTGCCCATCCTGCGGGTCTGGGCCAGCAACACCGGTTGTTGCGATGCCGATGTCTGCTGAACGCCCACCGACCGCCAATGCGAGGCGCACGCCGGTCGCCATTGCACAGGCGACATCCGGATGCACCGCGCCGACCCGATCGAGCAGCTCGCTGTCCACACCAAGGAGCGTGTGCTTGAGCTGGATGTTGTACGCGACGACTCCGCCGAGCACCGCTGCAGAAGCACCGGGGGTGCGGATGAGCTCAGCCACCAAGAGTCCCCCGGTCAAGGATTCCGCGACTGCGATCGTTCGCCCGCTCTGGATCAGAGCAGCGATGATGCCCGCACTTATGCCCGCGCCGAGGCCTGCGCCCAGGCCTGCACCCAGGCCTGCGTTCGACTCAGGCGTCGAGATGGTCCCGACCTCGAGTCTCGCTGCGATTCTGGCGCCACGCCTGCCACAGATAATCGAAGCCGGTCACAACCGTGAGCACGAGGGCGACTGCCATTACTGTCCAGTTCAGCCAGAGAATCCACTCACCGACGACGGTATACAGCGGAACGAGGAACAGTGAGATCGCGACGGATTGCGCGACGGTCTTGAGTTTGCCCCCGCGCGACGCCGGGATCACGCGCGAGCGTAATACCGCAAAGCGGAACGCGGTGATGCCAAGCTCACGCACAAGAATGACAATTGTCACCCACCACCAGAGTTCGCCGAGGACCGACAGCATGACAAGAGCCGCCCCAATGAGTACCTTGTCGGCGATCGGGTCAAGGATGATGCCGACATTTGTGATCAGGTTGCGGCTGCGTGCGAGGGAGCCGTCTACACCGTCCGTTGCGATCGCGAGAATGAAGAGGCCGGCCGCCACCCAGCGAAGCACACCGTTCTCGCCGTTGTCAGCCACCAACAGCCACACGAATACCGGGGCCAGCAAAATGCGAACGACAGTGATGATGTTGGCCACGTTGCCGCTACTCGCTTTGGTGTCGCCACGGCTCG
>CAZCOC010000124.1:0-4778 GCA_964500075.1 uncultured Salinibacterium sp. | reverse complement strand
ACCGTAGATCGGGTCTGGCCCCGGCGTTCCCGCATCGCGTGCGGTCGAGACGATGCGGTTGATGACGTTTGCCGCATCGAGTTCTGGATGCGCCGCCATGACCAGTGCCGCCACCCCGGCAACGATCGGGGTCGCGCCGCTCGTGCCGTTCCACCGCACGTAGCCACCGCCGGGAACCACCCCGACGAGGCCTTCGCTCGGTGCCGAAACTGCAATGGTGATTCCCTGCGATGAAGCGTCGAAACTCGCTTCGCCGGTGGCATCCACCCCGGCAACGGTGAGCACGCCAGGCATCGTCGCGGGTGCGCCGACGACCGTCGTACCGCTGCCCCGGTTGCCGGCCGCGGCGACGACGACGACGTCGTTCTGCATGGCGTAGAGGAAGGCGTCGTCCCAGCTCTCTGGCCATTCGAGAGTGTTTCTGGTGAGCGACATGTTGATGATGTCGGCCCCGTTGTCTACCGCGAACCGCACCGCTTGCGCGATCTGATCGTCAGAGGAGACCTCACCCTCGCCGAAACTGACAGAGATCGCAAGAACCGAAGACGCCGGCGCTGAGCCGATCACACCAGCGCCCTGGCCCGTGCCACGGCCAGCGGCGAGCGAGGCAACCATGGTGCCGTGCTCGCTCCCCTCGGAGCCGACCGGGCTTTGGCCGTCTGGAGTGCCGAGGCCGGAGAAGTCGGCGCCACCGACGACCGCACCTGCGAGGTCGCGGACGCTGCCGTCAACGCCCGTGTCAATGATCGCGATCGTGACGCCGGAGCCTTCCGTCACCGTCCAGGCCGCACGGATTCCGTACGCGTCGAGCCAATACTGCTGGTCGCGCACGGCATCAGCGGATGCCGCGGTCGGCGCAAGGGCGATGGCTGCGGCGAGCGCCATGCAGGCCCCGAGACGGAATGCGCGAAGACCTCGTGCACCGGACCGCTTCGCGTCGAGACCCCGCATGCTGGCGCTCACGACGGCACCTGCTCGCACTCGCACACGCTCGGATCCCACGAGCTGCGCTCCAGCGCCAGATCGCCGATTGGGTTGACGCCCGCCCCAGCCGCCAAAGCATGGCCGACGAGAGCGTGCAGGCACTTGACCCGATCGGGCATGCCGCCAGCCGAGATGCCGGTGATCTCAGGCACGCGGCCAAACGATTCACGATCGGCAATGTACGACTCGTGCGCGGCGCGGTATTGCGCTGAAATTGTGAGCGCGGCGGTTGCCGTGGGCTGTGCGGTTGCCGTGGGCTGTGCAGGTGCCGTGGGCTGTGCAGGTGCCGTGGGTACTGCGCGTTCCACGAGCTGGGAGGGTTCGCCCTCCACCGCACCACGCTCGACTAGCACGCCGAGCAGCGCGGCGAGCTTCGGCATCTCCCCCTCAGCTTCGAGCGTCGAGACCGCCGCCGTCGCTGCCGGGTGCGTGAGGTAGTAGAAGGTCGGGAACGGTGTGCCGTCGGAGAGCCGCGGACGGGTTGAGACGACGGTTGGCGCACCGCACACGCATCGTGCGGCGATACCAACGACGTCGCGTGCTGGGCGACCGAGCTGCTCCGAAACTGCCGCGATGTCCGCCTCGGTTGGGGGCGCGAACGGCGGCCGCGTCACGAGCTGGCTCCGGTCACGGTGTGCCGCATCACGAGCTGGCTCCGGTCACGGTGCGCCGCCGCTCGCAGGCGCGACGAGTTCGCTCGGTGCGGCATCCGTCAACCCGGCGGTAAAGATTGACCGCAGCAGCGACTTGACCCAGTCGATCTGCGTGGTGTGGATCTGATCGCTGATCGGAGCGCCGTCGCTCGTTCGTGCCACCTCGGTGTCACCGATGACGAGGTAGCTATACTCGCCGGGGTAAACGAAGAGCAGGCGTTCGCGAGCCTGTGATTCGATGTATGCAGGATCATCCCAACGGGCGAGCTCGCCTTCGAGGCTGATCACAGAGTCCTGCTTCTCGGCGACTTGTTGTTCGAGCGACGCGATCTGCTGCCGCTGCTCGAAGAAAATGCGCAAGTTGGGGGCGAGCACAATCACGGCGAGCACGACGATGCCGAGCATGAGAACTGTGAAACCCGAGAGTCGCAGGTTGCGCAGCCAGTGCTCAGGCGCAGTCTCCTCGGGCAGGGCGACAGGCACACGCTGGGTCGTGGGTCGCGTCGCCATGTAGTCGATGCTAAGCGACGGGGCTGCTGCACCCCTTCAAGACAACCGCACGCCACCGCCGCTGCACCCCAGTGACGGATGCCGCGGCGGGCGCGGACCGCAACGCCGCGGCTATTTCGCCAACCGAGGGAACGTGGAGCGCCCGGCGTAGAACGCCGCGTCCCCCAGCTCCTCCTCGATACGCATCAACTGGTTGTACTTCGCGACCCGGTCGGATCTCGCCGGTGCACCGGTCTTGATCTGACCGGCATCCGTTGCGACCGCAAGGTCCGCGATCGTGGTGTCCTCGGTCTCACCCGAACGGTGCGAGATGATCGCGGTGTACCCGGCGCGCTGGGCCATGGCGACGGCATCCAGGGTTTCGGTCAGGGTGCCGATCTGGTTCACCTTGACGAGAATCGAGTTGGCAATCTTCTCTTCGATGCCCCGCTTGAGGCGGATCGGGTTGGTCACGAACAGGTCGTCGCCGACGATCTGTACACGGTCGCCGAGCTCGGCGGTGAGGTGCGCGTAGCCCTCCCAATCGTCTTCCGCGAGCGGGTCTTCGATCGTCGCGAGCGGGTAGTCAGCCACGAGTCCGACGAAGAACTCGGTGAGCTGCGCTGGGCTCAGCGACTGCTTCTCGAAGGCGTACGTGCCGTCGCTGAAGAACTCGGTTGCTGCGACATCCAGACCGAGGGCGATATCGGTGCCGGGGGTGAATCCCGCCGACGAAATGGCCTCAACGATGAAATCGAGTGCGGCACGAGCGCCCGGCAGATCGGGGGCAAATCCGCCCTCGTCACCGAGCCCGGTTGACTGGCCGCTCTTCTTGAGGAGGGACTTGAGAGCGTGATACACCTCGGTGCCCCAGCGCAGCCCCTCCGAAAAGCTGTCAGCGCCGAGCGGCACAACCATAAACTCTTGGATATCCAGCGCAGTATCGGCGTGCGCTCCACCATTGATGATGTTCATCAGTGGTACCGGCAGCGTGTGCGCGTTCGGTCCGCCCAGGTAGCGGAAGAGTGGGAGATCTGCCGAGTCAGCCGCCGCCTTCGCGACAGCAAGCGAAACTCCGAGGATGGCATTCGCGCCGAGGCGCTTCTTGTTGTCGGTGCCGTCGAGCTCGATGAGCTCGCGATCGATGAGGCGCTGGTCAGCGGCGTCAAAGCCCTCGATGGCCGGGCCCAGTTCGTTCAGCACGGCCTCGACGGCCTTCAGCACACCCTTGCCGCCGTAGCGCGTCTTGTCGCCGTCGCGCAGCTCGTAGGCCACGAATGCGCCGGTCGATGCGCCGGATGGGACCGACGCCCGGGCAACGACGCCATCCTCAAGCAACACTTCGACTTCGACGGTCGGGTTACCCCGGGAGTCAAGGATTTCGCGGGCGCCGACTGCCTCGATCAAGGCCATGGGAACTCCTTTAGAGAAAAGATTGTGGTGGGATGCAGTCGATCGCTGCGCCCCTAGATACTAACGCTGAGCACTAACGCTGAGCACCGGGCCTCGGCCGGCCGGTCAAGCCACGCGCCCAGCCTCGCGCTGGTTGCGGCCAAGAATTCCGCGTGCCCGGTCGAGTTCATGGGGGGAAATCGTCAACCGATACGTCGAAACTCCAGCGAGGCGAGCGTCGCGTCTGCGGTCACGACGGCGTACTCGGCGAATCCGGATGCCGCAAGCTGAGCCAGCAGCGGTGCCATGTTGCGCGGCTTGCGCTCCAGCCGCACGCGCCGACCGCTCGCGATGAGCGCGGCCTGGAGCGCGAGCAGGGTGGCTGGTGCGACGGTGGGGTCGTGGACGAGCGCCGTCGCATCCGCCCGCTCTTCTTTAGGCAACTCGACCAAATCGACGAGGCGTTCGAAGCCGAGCGAGAACCCCGCGGCTGGCACATCGGTGCCGAGGAAGCGGCCGATCATGCCGTCGTAGCGTCCGCCGCCGCCGAGCGAGTAGCCAAGAGTTGGATGGGCGACCTCGAAGATCGGGCCGGTGTAGTAGCCCATGCCGCGCACAAGATTTGGCGAGAACACGAGTCTGGCGCGGCTGCCGACGGCCTGGCGAATGGCGAGCAGTTCGGCGTAGGCGTCGTGATCGAGCCACGCCGGTGGAGCATCGAGGAGCGCCCAGCCGTCGTGATCGAGCGTGCCGAGTGCCTGCAACGTCACGGCTGTGCGTGCGGGGTGACCTAGGCCGAGCTCGCCGAGCTCTGCAATGACCCCCGCTACCCCTATCTTGTCCTCTTTGTCGATCACGATGAGGGCACGGTCGAACGACTCGGTTGGAACGTCGAGGAACGCGAGGAGCGCGTGCAGGATGCGACGATCGTTGATACGGATCGTGGCATCCGCGATGCCGAGAGAGGCGAGTGTCGCTGCGGTCGCCGTGATCAGCTCGACCTCGGCGAGCGGGCCGGGCTCCCCGATCACGTCGATGTCGCACTGAACGAACTGGCGGTACCGCCCCTTCTGTGGGCGCTCGGCGCGCCAGACCGGCGCGATCTGAATCGCTCGGAAGACGGTCGGCAGCTCGGCTCAATGGCTCGCGTCGAACCGAGCAAGCGGAACCGTCAAGTCATAGCGCAGGCCGAGGTCGGCGAGCTTAATGGGGTCGGTCGCTGTGCGCAGGTCGTCGGCGGTCAGACCCCGCTTGAGCACG
>CAZCOC010000123.1:0-4817 GCA_964500075.1 uncultured Salinibacterium sp. | reverse complement strand
GCTTGCCGTGCACGCGATCGTGAGTGGATTGCCGGAGCAGCTGACGGGCAGCCCGCTGCTCTACACGGGCGGGCCGATCGGCATCATCTTCGTGGCCGGCTACGCGATCGTCGTGCGGTTCACGGGGGTACTCCTGCTCGGGCTCGGTGCGATTGCCGGGCAGCTCGCGGCATCCGTCGTCTTCGATCTTGTCGTACCGGTCTCTGCACGACCGCTCAGTTGGACCACCCTTGCCGGCACCGCGCTGACCCTCGTCGCGATTGGTATCGCCTCGATCCCGGCTCGGCGCGCTACGACCACCGCCCCGTCGGGCGCGACGCGTCGCACTACGTCGTCAACTCAATGATGACCTCGTCGGCATCAAACTTCGCTCGCTTGTCATGTCGTTCGCGCTCCTCAACGCCGCCAACGTACAGCCACCCCAACAGCTTCTCGTTCGCGGCAAGCCCGTGCATTGCGTGCACCTCGACCGAGCGCACGTGACCTCCGGTGCGCCACATGACCCCCCAACCAGCCTCGTCGAGCAACAAGCTCAAGGCGTGAGCGACACCGGATGCCGCGGCCTCTTGCTCCCACGCTGGCACCTTGATACTCGGCACCTCTTTGGCCACGATCGCAATGAGCAGGGACGCCCGCAACGGTTTGGCGGCGAGGGATTCGGCGTCGCGCCCGGTGAGGCCGCCTGCGGCGACGAAGGCCTCCCCAAGCCGTCGCCGCGCATCGCCGCGCACCTCGACCAGTCGCCACGGTCGCAACGAGCCGTGGTCGGCAACCATCGCGGCCGCCTCCACCAGGGGCAGGAGTTCTGCGTGGCTCGGGGCATCCGCCGTCACCCGAGGGTGGGAGCGGCGGCGACGGATGGCCTCAAGGGCACTCAAGCCGGTGACTGGTCTTCGGTGAACTCCAGCGAGAGCGAGTTCATGCAGTAGCGATCGCCGGTCGGAGTTTGGTGCGCGTCATCGAAGAGATGCCCGAGGTGAGACCCGCAGGTGGCGCACAGCACTTCGGTGCGCACCATGCCGAGGGTCTTGTCGGTGTGCAGTTCGACCGCATCCGGGTTGATCGATTCAAAGAAACTCGGCCAGCCGGAGCCGGATTCGAACTTCGCGCCACTTCGAAACAGCGGGGAGTGGCAGGCGGCACACTCATACGTGCCCGGCCGCTTTTCATCCAGCAGGGCGCCGGTCCAGGCACGTTCGGTGCCCGCCTGACGAAGCACCTTGTAACGCGGCCCGAGCTCTGTGCGCCATTCGTCTTCGGTCTTTACCACTTTGTAGTTCATTGTCTTCTCCTGTGCTGGAAGGGGACGAGGTCTTCCAAAGCGTTAAACTCATTCTCGTGGCCGATTCTTCCGTCGTCGTCAAATCGTGGGGCGAACTCACAACAAGCGAACTGTATTCGTTCGTCAAACTGCGCACCGATGTCTTCTTCGTCGAGCAACAGGTTGATGAAGAAGAACTCGATAACCGCGACCAGGAACCGACAACACGCCACTACTGGCTTGCGGATGCCGCGGGCACCGCCGCCTACCTCAGGGTGCTCGTCAATCACACTCCTGAGCACCTCGACGCTCGCCGTGTAATCGGGCGGGTCGTCGTTCGTGCCGACCGCCGCGGGGAGGGGCTCGCGCAGGTGCTCATGCGCCGGGTGGTCGAGGATTTCGGCGCAGAAGCGATGTTGCTGCACTCGCAGGCCTACGTCGCCCCGCTCTATTCAAAGTTCGACTTCGTACCGTTCGGCAAGCCCTATATCGAGGCGACGATCCCGCACATCTCGATGTACCGGGCAGGTCGCTGAGACATGAGAGTGCCCGTCTTCACCGTCTTCACCGTCTTGACCGTCTTGACCCTCTTCACCCTACTCACGGGTCTGCTTGTCGCCACTGGACTGAGCTTCGGCGCAACCAGCCCGAGCGCTGCCGCCGCTGCTGCCACCGCCGCCGAAGACTGCACGGTGGATGCCGCGACGATCGATTGGGGCTTCAAGGAGTCGTTCCGTAGCTACGTCAGCGGCTCGATTGCCAACGGCGAGTGGACCGTCTCGGATGGCGCCAGCTACGAAACCCCGAGCTTCGCCTTCCCAGACGGAGCCGGTGACTACAACCCGGCGAACTCGCTCGGGTTGGTCAGCTTCCCCGGAGCGATCACCTTCACCGGGCACGGTGGCATCCTCAACACAACTGTCGCCAACCCGCAACTGAAGTTCATCGATGCGGCAACAGCCATCCTCGTGCTCGACGTAACCGGTACGACACAGAACGGCGTGCCGATCGACAGCTCCGGCGTCGAATTTGCAACCCTGGACCTGAGCGGAGCGAGCGAGCTGACGGACAACACGCTTACGATCACCGAAGCCCCTGCCGCGCTCACCGCCGCGGGCGCCGAGGCATTCGGCACCTACGAGGAAGGGGAGGAGTTCGACCCGCTCAACGCTTCGATCACGATCGCCGCCGACTGCGAGCTCGCAGCAACTGGCGACAGCGGAGATTCTGCGACGCCGGTGACGGCAGGTGACGGTGGCAACCCGTGGGCGTTGGTCCTACTGCTTGCCTTCCCAGTGGCAGCGCTTGCGTTCGGGATCGTGCTGCTCGCGCGAACGCGCCCCTGGCGCCTGTAGCCGCTACTGCCCGGGAGCGTAGATGGCGCGCGCGAGAGCATCGAGCACGTCGGCAGTGCGCGGGCCGAAGCTCAGCACCTCGCCGTCGGCCATGTCGACGAAGCGGCGATTCTGCCCGGCCGCGGTCAACGCAATAGCTGGCTTGTCCTGAAGCAATCCGTCAACGCCGCCGACGCTCTCCAGCCCGCCAGTCATCACAAGAATCAGGTCCGGGTTGGCCGCAACCATTGCCTCGTCGGTCATTGGCCGCATGTCCTCAAGCCCGATTTCGGCCGCGACGTCCACCCCGCCGAGCGCCATGACGAGCACGTCAGCGCCCGAGCTCTCGCCGAACAGGTAGTAGATTCCCGAGGATCCTCGCAGGTACAGAAACACCATTCTGAGCGGTTTTTTGGATGCCACGAGCCCACCGATCTCGGCAACCTTCGCCTCGATCCCCGCGACGAGCTTGACCCCGAAAGCATCGCCTGCCGCGGGTGCACCGAGTGCTTGTGCCACTTGGCGCGCGAGTTCGCCGACCCCATCGATGCTCGGCTCGGTGTCGACGAAGACAATCGGGATGCCGGCGTCCCGCAGTTGCAGCACAACATCGATCGGTCCGATCGTGCCGTCTGTGATCACGACGGTCGGGCGCAGGGCGAGAATCGCCTCACTGTTGACCGTATGCCCACTGGAGGTCACGACCGGGAGGTCGACAGCCTCACTGAAGGTAGTGGACACGTCGCGGCCGACGACACTGTCACCGAAGCCCAAGCCGAACACTGTCGCGGCGATTGAGCCAGAGATGTCCATCGCCAGGATTCGCTCGGTCGATGTGACGGTGACCGTGACCTCACCGGCGAGGTCGCGCGAGGTCACTGTCGCTGGCAAGGACTGAGCTGGGCGCTCGCCGGTGATCGAGGCATCCGCGAGAATCGCTGTCGACTCGCCCTGCCACGAAGTCGGGTCATCCAGAAAATTGAGTTCGGCCAGTGGAACTCGCGGGTCACTCGAGAGCGTCGGCTCCGAGACAAACACCGAGCCAGGTGTCGCGGGCAGCGCGCTACACGCGGACAGCGCGAGGACCGCGCTCGCGGCGATGACAGCGATCAGAGAGGCGGACGAAGACAACCGGCGGTGCATGCTGGCCTTACGTTGGGCGCACCGAGAATCCGGTCGGACAGGCGGTGCGGAAAGTTGCTTAGGCTATCCTAAGCAGTCAGGTTTGGACCATCCTGAGAATCGCGTCGAAGGCGTGGCAGCAAGCGCCCGCGCGAGAGCCTCACCCTAGGATGAGACGACGGTGGGAGGACCTGTGGCCGGAATCGCCAGCACGCTCGCGCCGCGTCACAGCCGCCTGCTTGAGTTCGAGCGCGAGTGGCGCGCACACAACGCAGCCAAAGAGGATGAGATCCGCCGCGAGTTCGCACTCTCTCCTGCCCGCTACTATCAACTACTGGATGTCGTGATCGATTCGCCCGCCGCCGTGCGCTACGACCCAATGCTGGTCGGCCAATTGCAACGGTCGCGAGCGGCGCGAAGGTCCGCCCGATCGAGCCGAACATCCACCACCGAAATCCTCGAGGGCGAGCGCAGGCGCCCACACACCGAAGAAACACGTGACTGAGCTATGGCCAAGTTTAGAGAAGACCGCTTCGATCGCCTCCCTGACGACCTCAAACGGATCGGAGCACACCGCGGGCCCCGCCGCAAAGGCCGCGGCTGGATCGGATTCGCCTGGGCCGTGCTTGCGACCGGCCTTCTGGTCTTTGGCGGGCTCTTCGGCGTGAGCCGCTTCCTCGGCGTCGACCTCGGCATCTCGCTGTTTGCGACGCCTCCGACCCCGACCCCCACGCCGACCCCGACTCCGACCGTGCCTCCAGTGACCGACCCGACCACAATCGACCAGGTTGCACGCGGCATCAAGATCGATGTGCTCAACGGCACCACGACACCGGGACTCCAGGCCACCGTCGGCGACGCACTCGCCGCGCTCGGGTGGAACATCGGCGGTCGCCTGCCAGCCTCTTCGAGTGACATCGAAACGACCTTCGTGTATTACGGCGATCCCGTGAACGAAGACGTCGCGCGCGGGCTCGTGCTTGCGATTGGCCTGGGTGAGATTCGGCTCGTCGACCCCGCGACGTTTCCCGGCGCGAGCCTGACCATCGTGCTGGGAGCCGACGCCGGACCGCCGCCGGTCGTCGAACCTGGAACGACCC
>CAZCOC010000122.1:0-4839 GCA_964500075.1 uncultured Salinibacterium sp. | reverse complement strand
CTACCCAACCCCACCCTTGCGCAGCCCTTACCGCGCCCGCGTGCTGGCGGAGTATGAGCATGCCCAGCCCGGGGAGAAGTCGGCCGTGTTGCGCCGTGAGGGGATTTATCAGACCCTAGTTGCGGAATGGGCAAAAGCTCGGGGCGCGCAACGGGCCGGGCGCACGTATCGGCGAGACCGTAAACCCCGGTCGACGCAATCGCACGAGGCATCCCGGGCGGTGAAGTTGGAGACCGAGAACGCCCGGTTGACCCGCCACCTGATCCAGATGCAGGCTGCGTTGGACGTGATGTCAAAAGCGCTCAGGCTCTTGGAGCTGCTCTCGGACAGCAGCGACTTGAGCCAGCCGGCGGCGGGGCGCAAATGAGGACCGCAAGCACGGCCGCGGACATGATCATGGCGGACGCGTTCACCAGCCTGATCGCCCTGGCGGTCACGGCGGCAACCGCGTGCGCTCTGACCGGAAGATCGCGGGCCACCCACTACCGGAGGCTGAACCCGCCGATGCTCAAGACTGACCCGGTCCCGCAGTCAGAGCGAGCTAAACCACCGCGGCGTTGAGTACGGAACGAGCGAACGTGCTGACCGTGTTCAACACGCCGGTATATCAGGATCCGTCGATCTGGGCACCACCCGCTCGCACTCCCGGCCCACGTCTCGAACGATAGCCCCTACGGCGAGGCGCGGATCAAGACGTTGAAGTACGTTCCCGATTTCTCGCACCACTTTGATTCCCTGGCCGAGGCGAAGGCTTTCTGCGACGAGTTCTTCACCGAGTACAACCACGTTCACCATCACTCCGGGATCGGCTGGCACACCCGCGTCAGTGCACTTCGGTACCTATCAGGGCATCGATGACGCCCGAGCGCAAAGCCTGAACCGGGTCTACCGCGAACACCCGGAACGGTTCAAGCAGCCCCCACGGCCGCCCCAGATCCGACACGAAGCCTGGATCGACGAACCCACCAAGGAGGAAACAGCCACAATCGAAACGACCAAAACCGTCCAAACACGCACTGTCTCACTGGATTTGAAGAATTCCGCCTCGCCGGCACCGTCCTCGTCGAGCAACACGACGAGTGGGAGGGGCCTCTACGCCGCTACCTCTCCGAAGGCTCCATGCGCCAACTGGAGGCCTTCAACGTCGCTCTCACCGACGCCAACGCGGGCACGCTGACGGGGGTGATTCACATCCCAGAACTCACTGCGGCATAAACAGAAACACTCACCTGCACGGTGACGAGGAATTACATCACTCAGCGCGGCGTGACCGTCGCGTGTAGCATGCGATCATTCGATCATTCGAGGAGGCGCAAATGCGCCGTTTGAGCATTCTCCGACTGCTTGCCTTCGCACTCGGTCCACTACTCCTCATCACGGGATGCGTTCCTACGGACTCAGCCGAATCGGAATTCCCGGCGATCGATGCCGATGCACGGACGCTCGTCGAACAACTTCGGAGCCTGCCGTTCGACGAGAAGAACGTCGCCATCGTGACGGACGAACTCGAGTCCGCGGGGATCGCCATCGCCGAAGAGTGGGACGAGAGCGCCCATGAGGTCGTGCGGGTCACCCCGTGGCAGGCACAGAACATGGCCGCGGAGGCGGCGAACGAGGGCGGCGTCAGCGGTGCCGAATTGGCGGCCATCTCTCCGGCGCCAGAGGGCGCGCCACCCATCGGGTACCTCATCTCGGCGTGGGCGCTCGACTACGACAGCGATGGTGCACGATTCGCTCACGCGCTGCTCGGAGAGCAGGACTTCCATCATCCCGAAGCCATCCTGTTTCCGAGCCTCGTGATGACACTGTTCCTCGCTGATGCGACGGCCGACTATGACGCCGCGGAATATCAGGCCAGTGCCGCCTTGGGCGTAGTCACCGTCATGTCGCTCGCCGTGCCTGAGGCGCGCGCGGCTGGGGTATGCAGCGCGGTCGGCACGTTCATCCAGCGCGCCATCGCCACGGTCGTCAACGCCCTCAAGGTGGACACTTCGGGCGGCGGGTTCTTCGGATTCCTCGGCAGGATCTGGAACAAAGCGGTCGATCTCGCGACAGGATTCGTGATCGGGCTGATCCAGGCCGTGACCCGGCCGATCGTTCAGATCATGGTCACGATCTTCGGCGCAATCGAGACCATCCGGCAGCTTTCCACGTTCCTGGTGGCGTGGCGGTCGACACTGGAGCCGAAACCCGAGACGAACAAGTTCGGCATCGACGATGCGAAAGTGCACGGCCGGGTGACTCTTACTGTGCTCGACAACCGGATACCGATTCCCGAGCCCATCCTGGAATGTGCAGAGCTGTTCGACGTGAACCTTCGCGATGCGGGATCCGCTGCCGGCTCCAAGGTGTCGTGGACGGCCACCAACATGGGCCGGCCCGATCTGTCGAGGATTGATTCAGCCGAAGAGGTGCTGGATCGCAATCAGATCGCCCAGTACGACTACCTGACCGGGCAGGAGAGCGCGAAGACAGCGAAGGGCGAAGAGCACGCCGGTCTGCTCAAGCTGGTGTCTTCCGTGCATCGCAACGACATCGAGAAAGTGCGCAAGCTCTTCACGGCGCTCGTCTTCGATCAAATCCCCTCCAGCATCCGGGGCGTCGTGCGGAGCATCGTCGGCCCGATCCTCGACGCGGCGACCAACCACCTCACCTCCATCACCGACGTACGATCGACCGGGTACGTAGCGATTACATTTCACGGCGAGAAGCCCACTGAGCCCACTCCGGTGGAATCGACTTCTGCGGCTCAGTCGTGGCAGGGGCAGTGGCAGAGTACCAAGTACCCGGAATCGGGTACGTTCACGATGCTGATCGTGATCGCCGATGGAAAGCTGAATGGCACGATCGACATCGCAAACTCCCCGTGCGTGTCATCCGGAGGCGTCGCGGGCGTGGTGGATGCCTCCTTAGTGTCCTTCGGAAGCGTCGAGGCCGGAAACGAGGTCCAATACCAGGGCACGATTTCGGCCGATGCCACCAGTATGCAGGGCACCTACACGGACGGCGATGTCTGCGGCAATGACGTCGGCAGTTGGTCGGCGCGACGGACAACACCATAGGCAGGGGCGATCACGGCAGGGTCTTCCGCTACGAGCCCGGCGGCGCCACGGTCGTGACGATCGCCCACAGGATCATGGTCGCGAAGGGTGCTGCCCCGGCCAGAAGTACCGCCACGGTGCTGAGCTTCCGGCCGCGGTTCGAGATCGCGGCGCGGAGTCCCAGCACGTTCGCGATGACTGGGCGGCGACGGCATTTAGCGCTCGGCTACCGCCGACCCGACGAGGTCAACCGCAGTTACCAACAGCCAGCCCTGACAGCGTAAGAAACCCATCAATCCGCTGTCCGAAAATCACCCAGCAGCCCAAACTGGGCCCTCACCCCGTGCGGGCCCCGGTGTGGCACCACGCGCCATCCTGTGGGCATAACGCCGCACGGTGGGCAGGATCGTCCTCGAGGCGCCAGTCGCGGTCGCGCGTTCATTCGTGTTCCTCACGCTATGGCGGGGCCGTGTCAGTGGTTCGTTCGGCGTCGGCTAGGCGTTCCAGCGCCTGTTCCTGGTCATGGATGCATGGCTGCCGGTCCTCTTCGCGGCGGAGGCCGGCATCGCCGCCCTGATAGCGGCATCCATCGTTGTCATACTCGTCCACAGGCTCATTCTCAAGCCCTCCCCAAGGGTCGCGGGCGCGACATAGTCTGGCCGAGTGCCCAGGCTCCGCCGCAGTGACTCGAGTGGCAAGGGCGTGCGCCGCGTGCGTGCCGGCTCGGGCTTCTCCTACCGAGACGACAGTGGCAGGGTCGTGACGGCCGAGGTTCGTCGGCGAATCAAACTCGTGGCCATCCCTCCAGCTTGGGTCGATGTCTGGATCTCGCCGTACGAGAACGGGCACATCCTTGCGACGGGAGTGGATGCTGTCGGCCGCACGCAATACATCTACCACCCGTTCTGGCGGCAGCAGAAAGACCGCCTCAAGTTCGACAGGGCGCTCGAGCTCGCAGCATCCCTGCCCGCTGCCCGCCGTGCGGTGACGGTGGACCTGCGCGACACCCAGCCATCGAAGGCACGCGCGCTGGCCGCCGCGTTTCGTCTGCTCGACACCGGCTCGCTCCGCGTGGGTTCGGAGCGGTATGCGGAACAGCACGGGAGCCACGGGTTGTCCACGCTGCTCTGCTCCCACGCCAGCATCTCGGGCGACACTGTTTCACTGGCGTTCCCCGGCAAGAGCGGGCAGGGCTGGGAGTCTGTGCTCGTCGATGCCGAGTTAGCAGCGGCGCTGAGAGGCCTCAAGCACCGGGGCGCCGACGCGCGACTGCTCGCCTGGAAGGACGGTCGGTCGTGGCATCCACTCACGGCAGAGGGCATCAATGCGTACGTGGCAGAGCGCACGGGTCGGGAGTTCACCGCCAAGGACTTCCGCACGCTTCATGGCACAGTGACTGCGGCGGTCGGCCTCGCCGCAGCAGGCCCACAGAAGACCGCGACTGCACGCAAGCGGGCGGTGACGCAGGTGATGAAGGATGTCGCCGAGGTTCTGGGCAATACCGCGTCGGTGGCGAGGTCCAGCTATGTCGATCCTCGCGTCGTGGATAAGTTCGACCGCGGTCAGACGGTAGTCCGGTCGGCGGACCGCTCCCCGGAATCACGCCTGCGTGAGTTGCTGGGTGACTGAATTCGGGGTGTCCCCGCACCGTCCCCGCGACACGCCGGGGCGCGACACGCCCGGGTTGCAGCAATCGCAACTGTATGGCAAACTCTTCTAGTTCAACACTTCGCCGCTTCGCGTGTGCGAATCACTCCCAGGCAGTGCATAGTCCGAACTCCAAGAGTTTGCCAGGCTA
>CAZCOC010000121.1:0-4862 GCA_964500075.1 uncultured Salinibacterium sp. | reverse complement strand
TCATCGACAACAGTGTCGCGACTGTGACTGCAAGAATCACCGAGATCACCGGCACCACCACTGCTGGCAGGATCGCTCCAAGCGGCACAGACAACCAGGAACTGAACGCCGGCTCGAGGGTGTAGCCGGCAAGAAGAGTAGTCAGGGTGATGCCCAGTTGCGCGCTCGAAAGGTGGGTTGAAGTCTGCTTGAGTGCCGAGATGACCGGCCCGAGCCGACGCTCCCCGCGACCTTGACGAACCTCAAGATCCGAGCGGTCAAGATTGACGAGCGCGAACTCGGATGCCACGAACAATCCGGTGCCGACCGTCAGCGCGAGCCCGATGGCAAACAACGCCAATTCAGACATGCCGACCACCGACACGGCGTCTAGAGGGAGGGTCATCCATTATTCGACTGAGTGTAACGAATCAAACCTGATAAGCGTGAGCCTCGGCCTCTCGCCCGAGGCCAGGTCGCACTACCAGCTGACCGGGAGGGCTTTGCCCTCTTCGTACCCCGCCGCCGATTGGACGCCGACGAGCGCGCGTTCGTGAAACTCGGCCAGACTCGTCGCACCGGCGTAGCTGAGCGAGCTGCGAACACCCGAGGTGATCATGTCAATGAGGTCTTCCACTGACGGCCGCAGCGGATCGAGGTAGATCTTCGAGCTCGAGATCCCCTCGGCGAAGAGCGTCTTCTTAGCGAGCTCGTACGCGTCAAGCCCGTTGAAGCGTTCTCGAACAGCTTTGGTGGATGCCATCCCCCAGCTCTCCTTGAAGCGTCGCCCGCTCTCATCAATAGCGAGCGTGCCTGGGCCCTCGATTGTGCCGGCGAACCAAGAGCCGATCATCACAGAAGCAGCACCCGCCGCAAGCGCGAGCGCGACATCACGCGGATAGCGCACCCCGCCGTCAGCCCAGACGTGTGCACCGAGCGACCGCGCGGTTTGAGCGGTCTCAAGCACGGCGGAGAACTGCGGCCGACCGACCGCCGTCATCATTCGAGTCGTGCACATCGCGCCTGGCCCGACTCCAACCTTGATGATTCCGGCCCCCGCCGAGACGAGATCGCGCACAGCATCCGCGGTCACGACGTTGCCAGCGACAATGGGAACGCCAAGCCCGAGTGCGCTCACCGTCTCAAGCGCCCGGATCATGGCGTCTTGGTGTCCGTGAGCAGTGTCGACGACGATGACGTCAGCGCCGGCTTCCACGATCGCTCGTGCCTTGCCACCGACATCCCCACTAATCCCGACGGCTGCGGCAACGATGAGTCGACCGTTTGGATCCACCGCGGGCGTGTATAGCGTTGACCGCAATGCGCCAGTGCGGCTGATCGTTCCTACCAAGCGACCACCGTCGAAGACCGGCGCGAACCCAAGCTCGCGATCAACGAGCGCATCGAATGCCGCGCGCCCGTCTGCGACCTCCGCGATGTCGAACTGCGACTGTCGGGTTTGCAGCAGGTCGCCGAGTGGCGCGGCGGCCAAGGCATCAGCAAGGCGCTGTGCCTCGATGACCCCGAGGTGGTTTCCTTCCGCATCCTCGACCACGATGCCGTAGCCGGCGACAGCAGGAACAAGGCTGCGCGCCGTTGCCACGGAGTCAGTCACGACCAAACTCACTGCCGCGTCAATCCCGACCGGCTGCTCCTTGACCCAGCGGATGGAGGAGGTGAGCTCCGCGGTGTCGAGGTCTTGCGGGAGCACTCCGAGGCCTCCGCGCCGGGCAAGGGTCGCCGCGAGTCGAGGCCCGGTGACCGAGGTCATGTTGGCTGACACCAGTGGAACGGTCGCCGCGGTGCCGTCGCGCGGGGCTAGCGAGACATCCAATCGGCTGGCAACGGCAGATCGACTCGGCACCAGAAACACGTCGGAGTATGTGAGGTCGTGCGAGGGGGACGTCTCGTAGAAGCGCATGAATTAAACGCTAGCGCGGGATGAACACGACCGCGGATGCCTCGGCAAAAGGATTACTGTTGTAAACGGTGTGTGCCCACGTGGGCATTCGCCAACAATCGGGACCAACAGATGTGAAAGTGGGCGGTCGGTTGTGTCAAGCCAAGTGACCGGAATCGCACCAGAGGGAGACTCCTCGGGCGAGTTCGGAGCGAACGAGTGGCTGGTAGACGAGATGCACGAGTTGTATCTCAAAGACAAGAACTTGGTGGACCAAGCCTGGTGGCCGTTCCTTGAGACGTACCACTCGACCGTGGATCCGACGCCAACCGAACTTGTTTCGGTCGCGCCGGAGAACCCGAGCCCCGCAACCGGCAGCCAGCCCATCGCCAAGACAACGTCGCTTCAGGCGAAGCCGCAACCTATTCCGGCGGATGCTCCGGCCACAACCCCGATCCCAACCACGCCGGCGGTAGTTGCACCGGCCACCGAGAACACCGTTGCCGCCCTCAAGGGGCCGGCCAAGAGCCTCGCGGCCAATATGGATGCAAGCCTGACGGTTCCGACCGCAACGAGCGTGCGCACGATTCCAGCCAAGCTGATGATCGACAACCGCATCGTTATCAACAACCACCTCAAGCGTGCGCGCGGCGGCAAGGTCTCATTTACGCACCTCATCGCGTGGGCGATCGTCCAGACCCTGAAGGAGCACCCTAGTCAGAACGTCTACTACGACGAGGTCGAAGGCAAGCCGTCAGTCGTAACGCCAGCACACGTAAACCTGGGCATCGCGATCGACATCCCGAAGCCCGATGGCACCCGTTCGCTCGTTGTACCGGGGGTCAAGCGCGCAGAGACGATGGGCTTCGGAGAATTCCACACTGCCTACGAGGATGTCGTCGCTCGCGGTCGGCTCGGCAAACTCACCGCCGAGGATTACGCGGGCAACACGATCTCGCTCACCAACCCAGGTGGCATTGGCACTGAGCACTCGGTTCCGCGGCTCATGCGCGGTGCAGGATGCATCGTTGGCGCCGGGGCTCTCGAGTACCCCGCACAGTTTCAAGGTGCAAGCGCTCGCACCCTCGCCGAGCTTGCGATCGGCAAGACCATTACGTTGACGAGCACCTACGACCACCGCGTCATTCAGGGTGCTGGATCAGGTGAGTTCCTGGGGAAAATCCACGAACGCCTGATCGGCGAGCACGGCTTCTACGAGGGCATCTTCGCGGCGCTGCGCATTCCGTACGATCCGATTCACTGGGCTGCCGACATTTCGGTGGATATCGCTGACAACATCGACAAGACGGCTCGCGTGCAGGAACTCATCAACGCGTTCCGCGTGCGCGGTCACCTCATGGCTGACATTGACCCGCTTGAGTACCGTCAGCGCTCGCATCCAGACGTTGATATCGCAAGCCACGGCCTGACCTTCTGGGATCTCGACCGCGAGTTCGTGACTGGCGGTTTTGGCGGCAAGCGATCCGCCCTCCTGCGCGACATCCTCGGCATTCTTCGCGACTCGTATTGCCGCACGATCGGCATCGAGTACATGCACATTCAGGATCCGGTGCAACGCCGCTGGATTCAAGATCATGTAGAGCAGAAATACACCAAGCCCGACCACGATATGCAGCTGCGAATTCTCGGCAAACTCAACGAGGCAGAAGCGTTCGAGACCTTCCTCCAGACCAAGTACGTCGGACAGAAGCGCTTCAGCCTCGAAGGCGGCGAGTCTCTCGTAGCGCTGCTTGATTCGGTTGCGCAGAGTGCGGCGGAAGCTGAGCTCGAAGAAGTCGCGATCGGCATGGCGCACCGTGGGCGGCTCAACGTTCTTACCAACATCGCTGGAAAAACCTACGGTCAGATTTTCCGCGAGTTCGAGGGAACGCAGGACCCGCGCAGCGTTCAGGGTTCAGGAGACGTCAAGTACCACCTCGGCACTGAAGGCACGTTCACGAGCCTGAGCGGCAAGAAGATCCCGGTGTACCTCGCGGCCAACCCCTCGCACCTCGAGGCGGTCGACGGCGTGCTCGAAGGAATCGTGCGCGCAAAACAGGATCGCCGACCGATTGGCTCATTCACCGTGTTACCGATCATGGTGCACGGTGACGCTGCAATGTCGGGTCAAGGCATCGTGGTCGAGATCCTGCAGATGTCGCAGCTTCGGGCCTACCGCACCGGCGGTACGATTCACGTCAACATCAACAACCAGGTCGGCTTCACGACACCACCAGCCGAGGCACACACCTCGATCTACTCCACGGATGTCGCCAAGACCATCCAAGCACCGATTCTGCACGTCAACGGGGATGACCCGGAGGGCGTCGTTCGCGTCGCAGAATTCGCGTTCGCGTACCGCCAGCGGTTCCACCGCGATGTCGTGGTCGATCTGGTCTGCTACCGCCGGCGCGGCCACAACGAGGGTGACGACCCTTCGATGACCCAACCGCTGATGTACAACCTGATCGAGGCCAAGCGTTCGGTGCGCACGCTGTATACCGAGGCACTCGTCGGCCGTGGCGACATCACGCAGGAAGAGTACGAAGCCAGCCATCTCGACTTCCAGGACCGACTCGAGCGCGCCTTCGCCGAAACGCACGCCGCCCAGACCGGTTCGATGCCGATCATCGTTGAAGACGGTAACGCGGTCGCCGACCTCGAGCGGCCAGACTCCCAGCAGGATGACCGGGTCGGCGAACCGGAGTCGACGGGAGTCGATCTGTCGGTCATCCACCTGATCGGTGATGCCCACAACAACCCACCGACCGGATTCACCGTACATAACAAGCTCCAGGCTCTGCTCAAAAAACGCGTCGACATGAGTCGCGACGGGGCGATCGACTGGGGCTTCGGAGAATTGCTCGCGCTCGGCTCCGTGCTGCTCGAAGGCAGCCCAGTACGGATGGTCGGGCAGGACACCAGACGCGGCACGTTCGTGCAGCGGCACGCTGTGCTGCACGACCGTGAGAACGGTCAGGAG
>CAZCOC010000120.1:0-4869 GCA_964500075.1 uncultured Salinibacterium sp. | reverse complement strand
TCTTCAGGTCGGGAAACTGCGACACCAGCGTGACCACGTGATTCGGGGGCGTGCCTTCGACGCGAAGGAAGTTTGCGAAATTCCATTCACTGCCGAAGTTTTGGCCGTCGTCATCAACCGTGTACAAGGTGCCATCGCCCGCCCACGCATTCCAATGCATGTCAGAGTTGCTTCCCGGGTAGCGACTGCTCTCGGTGACCCAAGTGAGCCCTGAAAAAAGGGAGCTCTTCTTGAATCGGAGACTGCTCTCTTGAGGGTCAACCATTCCGCGGTTCCTTTCGACGCTGTGAGGAGATGGAACGACTGTACCGTACAACCGTACGATGACCCCAGGTCTTTTCGGCCCCCGGCTGGACGCGATCGCGTGCGACCATCCCATCCCGCCGGCGGTCATGGCGAATGCTGCGCGATTGTGCGCGACCGATATCGTAGACAACCGTCTTACCCGGACAGCACCTTTGACCAACACTTTTCCGAAGTGCAGCGAGGGACTCGAACCCCCGCCACATTCGTTTCACAGCGGAAACGATGGCTGAAAAATCTGGCAATTCGGGGGTTTCGAGTGAACCCAGCCTCGCTGGATCTGTCTCGTCTGCCCACAGTTGTGGGCAAACGCTTGGCAGAAGGTGCGTCCTAAACGGGGTCTTCGCGAAGAATCCTTGGCAATAGCCCGAGCGCATCGAGCCGGGTGACGATGTGCACGGTCAGGTCGTTCGGGGCGAAGACCAGCTGATAGCTTCGACCACCTTCGGTGAGGGGTTTCAGCAATTGACGATCGAGAGTTCGGCGCACCGCCTGGCTGCGGGTCGCCGGAGATCCCGGAAGGGCATCGCTGAGGTCGCCCGCCTTGATCACCGTTTTGTTGGCGGCAACGGCGAGCGCACGCGCTTCCCCAGCGGTGAGCCCCCCGGCAGCTCTCAGCCGCTCAATCGCGGGAACGAGAATCTGTTTGCTGACGAAGTCTGCATCCTTCAAGCGCGACAGTTTCGTCAAGTCGGCATTCAACCCGGCCAGGAGATAGGTGCACCATGCGACGATCCCCTCGTTCGACAGAGAATCCGCTGCCTCAAGGTTGTCGTAGTAACCCTGACGGTCTGAACCAAACACCGCAGTGGGGTTCACCGCACGGTAGTCCGATGCGGAAGTGAAGCCCTGCTTCACCAGCATCGCGTACGTCACTAGGCGCGATACCCTTCCGTTTCCGTTTCCGAACGGGTGAATCCACAAGAAGCGATGGTGCACAATTGCGGTCTGAAGGAGCTGCATCTGCGGCTCAACGTCCTGGCTGAGGAACTCGATCAATTGCGTCATGTCGTCAAACACATCGGCCGGCCACGGTGGCTGATGTGCCGACTCACCTATGCGCACTTCGCCCAGACGATAGGCACCCGGTGTGCGGTCGCCCTCCCTCGAAAGTCCCTGAACAACGAGTTGGTGCAGCTCGCGCATGAATACATGGTTGATGGGCGAAGTTCTGACGTTCGCTTCGATGAAATCGATCGCATCCTGAATATTCAGGATCTCTTGGACGCCCTCGTCGAAATGCCCCGATCTTGAGGAGGCACGGCGGTTGGAGTCGCCGACGACGGCATCCAGAATGGAGGTGCGGTTGCCCTCGATCCGTGCTGACATGATGCTGGTGAGCAGCTGGAACAGATCTTTGAGCTGAAAGTAGAATTCCGACGGGGTGCCACCGAGATTCAGGTCAGCTCGGGATCGTTCCAGTTCGATGACGGCTCGAGTGAGATCACTGTCGAATGCGAACTCCGGATACGTGATCTCTTGCATAGAGTTATTTTAGCCGGTGTGTGCCGACAATTAATGTTACGGGCTCAAATCCCCCGTCAATGCTGGATTATTGCGACTGACAGCTCCCCCATTATTTAATTCTGCTGAGCTGACTATTTCAACTTGTCGTCGGTTTCGGGTCGCCGTACATATGAATACGGATGCGCGCTTCCATGTTTATATGAACTCTGCGACGACGGTGCAATGAAGAAAGTAGAGATAGTCTGGCGCGCTTTGGCGGATGCCGCCTTGGACAGTCAGCGCGACTGGATTAGCATCGGCGACATCGCTCAAGCTGCGTCGGTTGCGCCATCCACGACTCATCAGGCATTGGGGCGACTCGTCGATATCGGCGCTGTGCGAGCGAATTCGCGCCGCGGTTACACGGTCGTCTCGCCGGAGAAGCTTCTTGAAGCTCTTGCGGCGCACCGCAACCTGCGTAACGACACGATGGTGTCGACCACACTGGCAGCAGCCCAGGAGTTTCTCGACGAACCCTAGGTCGACTACTCCCTGAGCGGCAGCACTGCCGCGGTGCACTACCTCGGTGGCCGCAACACTGTCGCTGATCTCGGCCGGCGAATCGTCTACACAACCCGCGGTCTGGCCCAGGATGGCTTCCCTCCGGGCGACGAGGTCATCATGCTCACCCAAGACCCCGTCGCGGCACGGACCTGGCGATCGGGCTACGCCAGCCTCGCGCAGACCTACGCCGACCTGTGGGCGAGCCCCGGCGGGCAGGCCGCCGAGTTCACACGCGGGCTGAAGGCAAAACTCTTCACCGACGCCGACTGGGAGCAGCGCGCCAGTGCTCAGCCTCTGCGAAGGCAACGATGGAGTCATCCGCGCACTCGTGGACCGCCCGGGTCACGACCTCGAGCCGTCGATCATGATCGGCGGGTGGGCAATGTTCGTTCGCGTTGGCGGCAAGATCAGCCTTGACATTGACCTCATCACCTCGCAAGAGAGCCGCCATAAACTCGAGCAGCTCATGACCGACCTCTCGCCCAGCAACAATCATGACGTGCGAAATCTGCGCGCAACGATCTACGACGTGCACCTCGACATCTACCTGCCCTACGAATCCCAACTCGGAGGCAAACTCCGCCTGAAGGTCGAAGTGCTCGCCGAATATCCCGACGAAGTCTCTTTCGAGAAGTGCACACTCCTGCGCCTCGAAGCGCACATCGCCACCAAGATGGCGGCCCTCCTCGACCGACACTTCTCCGAGAAGGGCCACAAGGATGCCTGCGAGATTCTCTCGCTCCTGAAACTCGACGGCGTGGACCCAGCGGTTGCTGCTGAAGTCCTTCATCGGGCATCGACCGTGGAAGTTCAGAAGCTGCCGGCCATGATCGGCGAGGTGTTCGACCTGATCGGGAACATCATCCGGCTCTCGAAGACCGATCAGAAGATCATCGCGTCAGCGAGGAAATTGTGGGTCTCCGAACTGCACCGCCGTGGGATGCCACCGCAAACCTCGCGACCCCAATGCTCTGGAGGTTCCTTCGCGATCATCTGATCAGCACACGTTCCGCTGTCGTGAGTCGCCGAATTCCGACATCTCACCCGGAGAATTTTCTGGAAGGTGGGCAATCCGTGGGTAAGGAGCGCGGAATTGAGGGTCTGTGATGTATCAGGACATGCCTGACGAATCTGCATCAGGACATCTCTGACAGTTCTTGCATCAGGACATCTCTGACACTTAGAGGGTTCTGGGTTGTCGCCCTCTGGGCCGACCGGAGCGAACGTATTTGGTTCCGGGTTTCGGCCAACGGTGTTGCATGAGTTCGGTGCCTTGGCCGTCGAAGACCAGGAGGTGCTGGTCGGTCTCGACGAGATAGACGCTCTGGCCGGCCAAGAGCCGGGTGACGTGGAACCGGGTTTGGCGGACTTGGACGATGCCGTTGACTGCAACGGTTGTGCGGCGGATTCCGTCCCAGCCAACAGGTCGTATCTGGTTTCGTGGCCTGGGCGGGTCCGCTTTCGGTGTCGCCTCCCATGCCTGCTGCGGGGTGATCCTGCCGGGCAGTCCTTGGTGGGGTCGCTCGGTGTTATAGATCTCATCGAAGCGGTCGACTTGCTCCTGCAGCTGCTCGAGACTCGATGCGAGGGGTTGCTTGTCGAGGAAGCGGAACAGGGTCTGGTGGAAGCGTTCGTTCTTGCCCTGGGTCGTCGGTTTGTAAGGTTTGCCGGTGATCGCTTCGACGCCGAGCCGGGTGACATAGGTGACGAGCTGCCCGACAGCACCGCGTCTCGACGGGTTCAGGGCAGCACCGTTATCGGTCAGCAGCCGCTGCGGAACCCCATGCGCTGTGATCCCCTTCTTCACGACCGTGATCGCACCCTCCGAGGTTTCACCCCAAGCAACGTGGGAGGCGACCGCCAGGCGGGAGTGATCATCGATCAACTGGAAGATCACACATTTGCGTCCGGCGGTGAGGACATACTCGGTGCCGTCGAGCTGCCAGCACGCGTTCGGCGCTGGATAAACAAACCGCCGGAACGACGCCCTCGGCTTCTTCCTCGGCTCAACCCGGGCAACCCCGGCATCTCGGAAGATCCGCGACAATGCTGCCGTCGAGGGGACCGGGGTCATTGCTAAGGCGCGCATCTTCTCATGAACGCTGATCGGGCCATGATCAAGCCCCGACTGCTCCAGCGCAGCCCGCACCCCGATCGCCTGGGTTTTCACCTCGTCAGCAGTACGGGTCGGGCTCGACCTCGGCCGGCGCGTTCGAGGCTCCAAGGCCGCCGCCTGCCCCTCCACGAGCGCCCGCCGTTTTATCGCGTAGAAACTCTCCCGAGAGATGCCGTGCTCGGCACAGAACGTGGTCACCGCACCCCGCGGCGCATCGGGCGGCCACTGGGTAATGGCGAGGCGGACACGAGGATCAACAGGCTCAATACGACTCATGCCTCAAACAATGAGGGGAAGTGTCAGGACCAACCACCGCCGAATGGTCAGAGATCTATTGATGCAGAACTGTCAGAGATGTCCTGAGACATAACACCGGCAAAGCATCCTGTGATGTATCAGGACATGCCTGACGAATCTGCATCAGGACATCTCTGACAGTT
>CAZCOC010000119.1:0-4872 GCA_964500075.1 uncultured Salinibacterium sp. | reverse complement strand
GCCGATCTCGGCATCACGTCGACGCAAGTGCAGTGGGTGCAGGAGAGCTACACCCTCGTCTTTGCCTCCCTGCTGCTCGTCTTCGGCACGCTCGCCGATCGCTACGGACGCCGCCTCATCACCATTCTCGGCGTTGTGCTCTTCGCAATCTCGTCGGTCTTCGCGGCACTCGCGAGCAGTGGCGAGCTTCTGATCCTCTCGAGACTGGTGCAAGGCGTCGGCGGGGCGATGATCCTCACGGCCTCGCTGTCCATCATCAACGCGACCTTCCGCGGTCGCGAGCGCGCGATCGCCTTTGCCGTTTGGGGCTCGACCATCGGCGGTATGGCTGCCGTCGGACCTCTCCTCGGCGGTTGGCTGACCACCTATTTCTCGTGGCGCTGGGCGTTCGGCATCAACGTGCCCCTCGGCATCATCATCATCATCGGCATCCTGATCACGGTGGCGGAGTCGCGCGAGCAGGGCATCCCCCGTCGGGTCGATGTTGTCGGTGCAGTTCTTTCGGTCATCCTGTTCGCGAGCCTCGTCTTCGGTCTCATCGAGGGGCGAACGTACGGCTGGTGGTTCAGCAACAAGCCCCCGGAATTCTGGACTCTGGATATCTCGCCCGTTCCGTTCGTGTTCTTGGTCACGCTCGCTGCGCTCGCAGCATTCATCGCTTGGGGGCTGCACCGCGAGAGGCAGGGCAAATCGACGATGCTCGCGTTCGGCCTGCTGCGCATCCCGTCGTTCCGCAACGGCAACATCGCAGCACTCATCGTCTCGCTCGGTGAGTTCGGGCTCATCCTGTCTCTGCCACTCTGGTTGCAAAATGTTCTCGGCTACGACGCGCTGCAGGCCGGGCTGATTATTCTCGCCCTCGCGATTGGTTCGTTCGTCGCGAGCGGGTTCGCCGGTGCATTCGGCAACAAGGTCTCGCCGGTCACGATCGTGCGCGTCGGTATCCTCGCCGAAATCATCGGCGTTGCAATCGTCGCTCTAAACATCACCCCAACGGCCCAGTGGTGGCAGATCGTGCCGGGAGTCTTCATCTATGGCTTCGGCGTTGGGCTCGCGACCGCGCAGCTCACGAGCGTGATCCTCAAGGACGTGCCGATCGATCAAAGCGGTCAGGGTTCCGGCACGCAAAGCACGTCACGTCAGGTCGGCTCCGCGCTCGGCATCGCGATCCTCGGAACAATCCTCTTCACAAGCCTCGGCGCCAGCCTGCAGGCCAAGCTCGACGCTCGCCAGGAGATCCCCGCCGCGCAGGCCACCCAGATCGTCAATGCAGTCGTCGATTCGGCGGGCGGCGCGATCGCCGGACTCGACGCCCAGTCAGCGGATGTCGCGGCCGACGCCCGCCAGGCATTTAGCGACTCAACCCGTCTTGGTGCGTTTGCGGCCGCTGGTTTCCTCACCCTCGGCTTCCTGGCCACGCTGCGCCTCGACAGTTCCCGTCGCAGCGAAGACGACGAACAGGCCACAACTACAACCACTACCGCTTCTTCGGCGTGAGGTCCTTCTCGTCGATCGGCTCCTCGCCGCGAGCGCGCCGGTCGGCGTAGTACTCCCTCGCTTCGTCCTGACGCACGCCCTCGGCTCCGGTGGCGATCTCCGCGCGAATGTGCTCCGGCCCATAGCCGAAGGCCGCAACGAGGTCGAGGGCTTGCGGCCGCAACCGCGGCAAGAGCCGGTCGTCGATGTAGTCGGTGATCGCTTGCGCGCGGGCTGACGAGAGCCGGCCGTGAATCAGATACCAAGCGAGGTCCTTCTCGATCAGGCCGAGGCCGAAGAGGTCGCGTAGCCACGTCAACACCTGACGAGTGTCGTCATGCTCGATCTGTTCGACGGCGTCGGTGAACGCCTCCCACTGCAGCAGCTCACCGTGCGCGTACGCGAGCTCGATGAGCTGGTTCTGGTACCGGTTGAACAGCGCCGCGGCTTCGGCTCGACGCAGGCGGGCAGCTGGGCGCAATTTGGCCGCCACATCCGCCACCATCGTCTGCACGCGATCGGTGAGCAGTTGGCGTTGCGAGTCGGTGTCGCGAACGTAGCCGATCGAGCGCGCGGTTGAACCGAAGTCTCGAACGTTCTGCGCGAGTTGACGCAAGCCGGAGCGGTTGACGGCGGCCTCGTTCACCTGGTCGACGACGAAATGCGCCAGGGCCCCGGCATCCGCTTTCGCGAATTTTCGCGAGTAGTCGGTGAGCAGACGCTTGGCGACAAGCTGCAGCAGCACGTTGTTGTCACCCTCGAACGTCGCGTAGATGTCGAGGTCGGCGCGCAGTTGGGTGAGCCGGTTCTCGGCCAGGTAGCCCTGGCCTCCACACGCTTCGCGCGACTCCTGAATAATGTCGAGGGCGCCCCAGGTGCTGAGCGGCTTCAGGGCAGCGGCGATCGTCTCGAGATCCTGACGGTCAGCATCCGTGTCTTCGGCACCAGAGAACACCGCGTCGAACTTCGTCAGGAACACCTCGTGCGCAAAGGACATTGCGTAGGTCTGGGCGAGTCGCGGCAGCAGTCGGCGCTGGTGGCGTTGGTAGTCGAGCAGCACCTCCTCCTCCTCGCCCGAGGCGGTGAACTGTCTGCGCTCAGTGCCGTAGCGAACGGCAATCGTGAGCGCGAGTTTGCTGGCAACCACGGATGCGCCGTCAAGCGACACGCGCCCCTGAACGAGCGTTCCGAGCATGGTGAAAAAGCGACGGCCTGGGCTCGCGATCGCCGAGCTGTAGTTGCCTTTCTCGTCGACATCGCCGTAGCGGTTGAGCAAGTCAGTGCGGGGGATGCGAACGTTCGTGAAGTGCAAACGGCCGTTGTCGATGCCGTTCAGCCCACCCTTGAGTCCGTCGTCTTCTCCGCCGACGCCCGGCAGGAAGCCGTTGTCGTCACGCAAAGGAACGTAGAAGGCGTGCACGCCGTGGTTGACGTTCTTCGTAATGAGTTGCGCGAAGACGACCGCGGCTTTGCCATGCAAGGCGGCGTTGCCGAGGTAGTCCTTCCACGCCGCGCGGAACGGCGTGTTGATCACGAACTCGTCGGCTGCCTGGTCGTAGGTGGCGGTCGTGCCGATGCTCGCGACATCCGAGCCGTGGCCCGTCTCGGTCATGGCGAACGCACCAGGCACCTTGAAGCTCAGGATGTCTGGAAGGAGCGCGTTGTGGTGCGGTTCGGTGCCGAGGTGGAGCACAGCCGCGGCGAACAAGCCCCACTGAACGCCCGACTTAATCTGCAGGGAGGGGTCGGCGACGAGCACTTCTTCGAAGGCGGCGATGTTGCCGCCGTGATCGTTCGCACCACCGAGTTCGACTGGGAAGGCGCGTTGCACGGCATTGTGGTCGGCGAGCAGTTGCAGTTGGCCGAGCACACGTTCGCGGTGGGCCTCCATGGAGAGCCCGTCGATTTGGTGCATTTCTGGCCGAGCCATGAGCGCGCGCGACTGCTTGCGAGCCTCGGCCCAGGTGCCGAGCAAGTACTCGCCGAGCCAAGCGGTGTCGATCACGGGCGCGTGGGTTGAGGTGGCATAGGCAGTACTGGCTGAGGCAGTGCTGGCGGATGCCGCGCCCGAGGATGCCGCGGTGCGCTCGTCGACTTGAGTCATGGCCTTCTCATCTCCGGTGGGGATCGTGAGAGCAACGCTAGGAAGGCGCCAGATCATTGCCAACCGGCTCGTGTGACCTCAACCAATCCACTCGCGAGACCGCGACAACGGTTGGATGAATCCACAAAAGCGACACGTGTTTCTTGTGTGATGCATCCGAAAGGGTGCTGCGTTGGGTGGTGATCAGCCCGCGGCCGCGGCCACCACCGCGAGCACGGCCTCGCCGTAGGTGTCGAGCTTCTTCTCGCCGACACCCGTGACCTCTGCGAGTGTCTCGAGCGTGACGGGCTGCGTCGCCGCGATCCCGCGCAGCGTGGCATCCCCGAACACGATGTATGCAGGCACGCCATGCTCTCGCGCCACGCCTGCACGCCACTCGCGCAACCGCTCGAAGAGGTCGCGCATCTCGACTGGCAGTTCGACCGCAGCCCTCGACGTGCGCTTCGCGCTCGCGCCGCGGCGGGGCTGCTCGCGGCGAAACATGACCTTGCGCGATCCGCCGAGCACCTCGGCACTCTCGTCGGTGATGCCGAGCACGCCGTACTCCCCCTGCACGGCAAGCAGTCCGCGCGCGAGCAGTTGTCGAACTACGCCTCGCCACTCCGGCTCGCTCAAATCCTCTCCGATGCCGAAGGTCGAGAGTTCGTCGTGCGAGTGCTGGGTGACACGATCGGTGGTCTTGCCGAGCAGGATGTCGATCAAGTGGCCGGCGCCGAAACTCTGGTTGCGTTCGCGCTTCAAGCGAACGACCGTCGACAGCAGTTTCTGGGCGGGTACCGTTCCGTCCCACGTTTCTGGTGGGGCGAGACACGTGTCGCAGTTTCCGCACGCAGTCGAGACCTGGCCGAAATAGGAGAGCAATTGCACCCGCCGGCATGCCACGGTTTCGCACAGCGCAAGCATGGCGTCGAGGTGCGCGCTCAAGTTACGACGGTGGGCCGCATCCCCCTCTGACTGGTCGATCATTCTGCGCTGCTGCACGACATCCTGAAGCCCGTACGCAAGCCAAGCTGTTGCCGGTTGACCGTCCCGCCCCGCGCGACCGGTCTCCTGGTAGTAGCCCTCGACGCTCTTCGGCAGATCGAGATGAGCAACAAACCGCACGTCTGGCTTGTCGATACCCATTCCGAAGGCGATGGTTGCAACCATCACCATGCCCTCCTCGCGAAGAAAGCGGCTCTGATTGCTCACGCGCACCCGAGCGTCGAGGCCAGCGTGATACGGCAACGCCGCAATGCCGTTGTCGTTGAGAAACTCCGCAGTCTTCTCGACGGATGCCCGCGACAGGCAAT
>CAZCOC010000118.1:0-4875 GCA_964500075.1 uncultured Salinibacterium sp. | reverse complement strand
CTCGGGGTGCTCTACCCCGGGCGCATCTTTCTCGGCGTCGGCACGGGCGAGGCGCTCAACGAGGTCGCAACGGGTTTCCGCGGCGCTGGCGAGCAGACCTGGCCCGAATTCAAGGAGCGGTTCGCTCGGCTCCGTGAATCCGTCGATCTCATGCGCGCCCTGTGGAGCGATGATCGCGTCAACTTCCGAGGGGAGTACTACTCGACCCACGACGCGAGCATCTACGACCGACCCGATCAGCCCATCCCGGTCTACATCGCTGCGGGAGGACCGGTCGTAGCCCGGTACGCGGGACGAGCCGGTGACGGCTTCATCTGCACGTCAGGCAAAGGTGTTGCGCTCTACACGGAGGAACTGATTCCCGCGGTGAAGGAGGGCGCAGCGCAGGCCGGGCGCGAGTTCGAGGCGATCGACCGAACCATCGAGATCAAGCTCTCCTACGACACTGATCATGACGTCGCCCTTGAGAACACCCGATTTTGGGCGCCGCTCGCCCTATCGAAGGAGCAGAAGCACGACATTACCGATCCGATCGAGATGGAGCGCGCAGCGGACGCGCTCTCGATTGAGAAGATCGCATCTCGCTGGATCGTCGGCAATGACCCGGATGCGGTCGTTGCGGAGATTGTCAGGTATCTGGACTACGGCCTGAATCACCTCATCTTCCACGCGCCGGGCCACGACCAACGGCGTTTTCTCGAGTTGTTCGAGCGCGACCTCGCTCCTCGGTTGCGTACGCACGCGGCATCCACTCAGGCCGCTGCCATATCAGGCACGTAGCTTCGATTCTCGGTGTGTTTCGGCCGACCGGCCGCGTGCACCTAGTCACCCCAGGGGATTCGTTCTTTGTTACACCGGCCATCGTGAGTTTTCTCCGAGACCGCAGATAACACGGCCGGGCGAAGCTATTGAAGCTGTTCGCAGCTGTTCGCAGCTGTTCGCAGCTGTTCAGGCGGTTGCGGCGCGATCGTCAATGCGATCAAAGCATCGGCTCCGGCGGGAGTTATCGACGGCGCAATTTTGGCGTCGCCTCGGGGAACGTTTCGAGCGCGTGAACATTTTTCGTAAACGATTGCGTGACCCCGTGGCTATTGATACTGTTGCGGCCAGTCGTTTGTTAAGCGTCGGTGCGCTTGTGCGGGTCTAACCAATGGGGGAATTCACATGGCATCAACTCGTCGGCGCACAATCGCATCAGCAGTTTCTTTTGCGCTTTTGGCGTCCGTGCTCTCCGGATGCACCGACCTGTTTGACGACCTCAGCGGCGGCTTTGTTGGCTCCTCCGTGACAGTGCAGCCTTTATTCTCAAGGGGCGACAGCGGCGGAGTGGCGACCCAAGAAGTGTCAGTGCAACCTTCGGCTGATGGAGACGTGCGCGTCGACATCTCCGAAAACGAAGTCGCCGGCTTTGGTGATATGACGCGGGCCGCATCGTGGAACGCAGTTACTGTCGCAACTCTCCTCACGGGTGCGCCGCTGGCTACCGAGTATCGGTTCACATCCAACGGCTTGATCGATGGCCCAAGTGCTGGTGCACTCACGACTGTGGCGATCCTGTCACTGTACTTCGGTGATGAGATTTCGAGCACGGCAAGCATGACCGGCACAATCAATCCGACTGGCACCGTTGGTACAGTCGGCGGAATCCCGCAGAAAATTCAGGGCGTGATCGACGATGGCCGCATAACGAAAGTCATGATTCCTGCGGGCCAGCGGAACTCTACCGACGCGAGCGGCAATGTCGTGGATGTGGTTGATCTCGGCGCGAGCGCTGGAGTCGAGGTCATCGAGGTCGCGACAATCTACGAAGCGTACAAGGAGCTCACCGGCTCGGAACTTCCCGTGCCCGACGGGGCGAGCCAGCCGAGACTTAGTGAAGCCGGCATCGACAAAGTAACTGCTGCTACAGCCGCTGCCCTCGCCCGCTACGACCGGGCGCTGCAACAGTTCGCGGCCCTCGCGCCCGAGGTTCAGGTGCTCGGCCTCGCCCTTGCACTCGAGGCCGAGATTCAAGCTCAAGAAGCCCGCAACCTCCAACTTCAGGGACTTCAAGCCGGGGCTTTTGCCGCTGCTCAGATTGCGGCAGTCAGCATGGAAGCCGTTTACAACTCGTTCGATGCTTTGCAAGGCATTATCGTCTCGGGCTTCCCTGCATTCGAGGCGAAGGTCGCTGCGGCAGAGATTGCAAACGCCGAGTTCCGGGCACAGATCGACACCTACGGCACATACACCCCGACGAACCTCACCGACGCTGAGGCACTGATCGCAGCTTATGGAACGTCGTTCGACGCGCTTACGTTGCTGACATACGCCAACGCGCAGCTTCAACAACTCAACGCCAACCTTGCGGCAGGAAGTTACGCGTCTCCCGAGCAGCTCGCTCAAGACCTGATATTGCCGCTCATCTTCTTCGAGTTCGCCCGAGGTCAATTGCAATACTCGAAGGATGTCTTTGACATCGGACGAGACAACAATGGTGGAGCGATCGAGAATACTGAAGACCTTGCGATCATCGGGTCATTCCTCCGTCGAGGGGCCGATGCAAACTGGGCTGCATTCGAAACCAGCGTGCTACAGGGCGTGGCCGACGGAGCTGGCCTGTCCAGAGACCTCGTGCGCGACCGCTTGAGTGTCGTAGATCTCACGGTCGCGCTTGCATACTCAGCGCAGTCTAACCGGCAGATCCTGTCCGCATACATTGGCGCAGACAACCCGAACGCAGCGTATGCAGAAATGGGCTACGGGTTCATCAATTATGCCAGGAACGCGGGGCTTATTGAGAAGTACGCCAACAACGGAGTCCTTGATGAAGGCTTCAACCTGGTCGGAGTCCAATCAGACACGATCTTGACCGCTGCACTCGATCTCGGGCGCATTCAGGTCGCTCGCGCGGTCGGCGTGCTCGAGTCTCAAGGCACTACATCGGTGATTGCGGTCGGTGGTTACGAGAAGGCTGGTGTTGATCGTGAGGGTGACGTGACCGCAAAGTTCGATGCGATTGCTGGTTACTCGGAATCCTTCGTGCTCGCTCGCTCTCTCGCCTTCATCGGCGGATTCCAGCGGACGGGATGGGAAAGGATCGGGTAGTGCGCCACTGAGAATTGCGGGCGCGCGCCGCGGGGGCTTTCTCGGGATCGAGCATGGCCAGCGCAGGTCAGAATGCGACCGCGCGACCTTGTCACACACGAGACTGGTTCGAACTGCTGTCCGCGCCAGTTGGACTTCCACGCCTTGCACCGCCGTCAGCACTGCCGCCGGCACTGCCGCAATCGTTTGTACTGCCGACCTGCTGAACACGAGCTAGCTCCGAACGCTGCCGATCAGACGGCGCATTGCACCGCTCTTAGTGCGAAGAGGTATCGGCGTTTGGCGTCGATCGATCTCGGGTGGCGGGATCAGGCTGTAGCCGTCCGCTCGCCGGTCGATGCGCCAACCGTTGTTGTGCATGAGCATGTGATGGTGCCGACACAGTAAGACCCCGTCATCGACTGACGTTTCACCGCCCTTCGCGAACTCGTGGATGTGATGAACTTCACACCAGCTCGGCGGCCGTTCACAGCCCGGGGCGAGGCATCCGCCGTCTCGCGCTGCAATCACTGTTCGTTGTCGAGGACTGTGCAGTCGCTGGGTTCGCCCGAGGTTCAAGGCTTTGCCGCTCCGGTCGAACATGATGGGAACGACCCCGCCATCGCAAGCGTGCCGCTCGACGGTCGCTACCGAGACCGTAGCGGTCTGTCCGTCAATGAAGCCGACGCCATCCCGGCGGTCAAGGTCTTCTTTCGTAACCACCATCCGCACATCTGCGCGACGGCGAGGTACACGTTCGGTGCCGATTCCGCGTGCCGCGGCATCCACCATTTCGACGAGCGCGTCGAGCGCGAGCTGCTCGGTCGTGCGCGGGTCGGCAACAATTCGTTCTTCTCGGTCGCGATCCTCGGCACTGACAAAACGTGGCCCTCCGCGCCGAGGCGAAGTCGCTACATCGACCGCGCCGGAAACGATCGCGGCAGACTCGGGGTCAAGCAGTCCGACGATTCGGGTCATGCCGTCCGCCTGCGGGAACAACCGTAGGTACCTCCGGTCGCGCCGCTCCTGTTCGCGCGAGGCGACCCCGGCGGCATCCAGTTCATCGCGAAGTTCGCGCGCCCGGCTCGCCAGCAATTCAAGTGTCAGCGATGCCGATTCCGCGATCAATGTTTCGGCCGCTTCTGCGAGAGCGTCGGTTGACACCGAATCGCTCGGGTCACCCAGTCCGGCTCGAATGGCATCAACCACCTCGCTTGAGATGATGCCGTCGGCAACCGCTCGAATCGCGGGCGCAAGCCATGCGGGAGTGGTCGGCTCTTTTGCGATCCCGAGGTCGCCGGTGCCATCTCCGCTCCCAATCAGCTCGGCAACCATCGCGCCAACCCGCACAAGTCGCCGCGACGCTTGCCCGCTCATTCCAGTCAGCCGCTGCACAAGCGCTTCAGGGGTACGCGCCCCGCGCCTTTGCGCGAGCCCGCTGTAGCCAAGTTCCCGTCGCGAGCGGTGGCTGATCTCTGCTGCGGCCGCCGCCGCCGCGAGTTCGAGCTGTCGAGCGGATGCCGCGAGCCGGCGCTGATAGTCGAGCAGTGCATCATCTGTCGCTGCGGCCGCCCCGCTCTGCATGCCCACCGCACATTCCCGTGCAACGGCATCAAGAGCGGCAAGCGAGACCTCGATTGAGGCGACGCCTGAGGCCTCAAGAGAAACCGCGCTGGAGCGCTCGTCCGCAGCAATCTGCAGGACGCTCACTGGCGCTTCGAGGATGGACATGCATCCATTTTCGCACGGTTCGAACATGTGTTCTAGTGAATGTGGAGAAGTTCTCTCCACAGATTTTTTGCGGAGAGG
>CAZCOC010000117.1:0-4908 GCA_964500075.1 uncultured Salinibacterium sp. | reverse complement strand
CGGGGGAGAAATCGTGCTGTCAACCCTCGCCATGAATCGCATTCTCCAGATCTCGACTGATGACGCGCTTGCCGTTGTCGAGCCCGGCATCATCAACGGCGACTTCAACGACGCACTCGCCAAACACGGAATGTGGTTCGTCCCCGACCCGGCGAGCCGGGCAATCTCGACGGTGGGCGGAAACATCGCCACGAACGCTGGCGGATTGCTGTGTGCCAAGTACGGGGTGACGAGAGATTCGGTTCTCGGTCTCAAGGTCGTGTTGGCGGACGGCAGACTCATCTCCGTCGGTCGACGAACCGTCAAGGGGGTCACTGGGTACGATATGACCGCCTTGATGATCGGCTCTGAAGGCACGCTTGGCATCATCGTCGAGGCGACGGTCAAGCTTCGCCAGCGCACTCTCGGCCGTGTTGTAACCATGAGCGCCCACTTCGACTCGGTCGAGACTGCCGCCGCCGCCGCGACAGCGATCGGTGTGGCTGGAGTGCAACCCGCCGTGATGGAGTTGATCGCCGAGAGCGGGATGGCGGCACTTTCCAGCTACCTCGAGCTGGGTGCGGTTCGTGGTTCGCAATTGCTCGTTCAGACGGATGGCGCAGGAGCGCAAGCCGAAGCGGATGCCGCGCTCGCGATCATCCGCCAGTGTGGAGGAATCGGGGAGATCGCGAGCGACGAAGAAGAAGGGGAGCGTCTCTTCGCCATCCGGCGCTCGTTCCATTCGGCGGTGGCGTCGCTCGGACATGTCTTGATCGAAGACATCTGTGTGCCTCGAACCCGCCTGGCTGAGATGTTTGCCGTGATTGCTGACATTGAGCATCGCTACGGCATCGTGATTCCGACTGTCGCGCACGCCGGCGACGGCAACCTGCACCCCAATTTCATTCTCGAAAGCCCAGAGGTTCCACCCGAAATCTGGGCGGCAGCCGATGAGCTGTTTCTCGCAGCACTGCGGCTCGGCGGCACGCTGACCGGCGAACACGGCGTCGGCCTGCTCAAGCGCCGTTGGATGACAGACGAACTCGGAGCAGATCAACTCGAGCTGCAGCGCAGCATCAAGGCTGTCTTTGATCCGCTTGGGATTCTCAACCCCGGCAAGGTCTTTTGATGAGCAGTCTTTTAATGAGCGGTGTATTCACGGGCAGTGTTCTGGTGAGCAGTAGCCTGTCTGCATGAACTTCTTGTCAGCCGCAAGCCTTGACAGCCTCGATTCGGTGAGCGCTACGGCGAGCGAGTCCAGGCGCGAGGTCCAGGGCGCAGAGCCGGCTCACCTGTGGGCAGCCCTGCTCGGCCACCTTCCGAGCTACCACGCCTATCTTCAGTGGTTCGAGGTGCGTGACAGCGTCGCGCCTTACATCGGCGATCGGGCCGTTGCACTGTTCAGCTACGCAATCTCCGAGGCAAGCGACTGCCTCGTATGGTCTGCATACTTTCGCCGCACCCTCAGCGAAAGTGGCGAGAATCCAGACAGTCCGAGCGTGACCGAGACCGAGCAGCTCCTCATCGAGTGGGGGCGACAGATTGCATCGCATCCAGCGAGCATCGACGGCGACTTCTACGACCGGCTGGAGCAGGCATTCAGCCCGACGCTGCGCATTGCGCTGCTCGCGTTCGCCGGACTCACTGTTGCACTCAATGTCGTGACCACGGTGGGCAAAGTACAGATCGACGATTCGCTGTTGCCGTTTCGCAAACCCGGCGATCAACGAAACAACTGAGTGGCAGCAAGGCTGACTCGGGAACTCCCGCTTGCGCTCCTGGCGGCTTGAGCATCAGTGGCAGCGGCGAGTGCGCGAACAACAGAAGTGAGTTGCTGAGAGCGCTGAGCCGATAGGGTCGAATCATGAGTGCGCTCGACCCGACCGCCAGCATTCGGGACTACACGGCAGCGGCCGGAGCAACTCCCAGTGCGCCAACCAGCGCCCCGGCCGAGGTAGTGCAAGCCAGCCACCGTCCGCTGGAAGCCATGACGACACCTCCGGCTAGTCGCGGGGCCGGATTGATTGTCGCCGCTGTGATCGGCATCACTCTGGCGTCCGTCGTGTGCCTGCTCGTGATCGTGTTCTTGCTCGTCGGCCTTGGACCGGCGGCGTTCGCGATCGGGGGAGTAATGGCCCTCATTCCGTTCACGATCGTCTATCTCGGAGTTCGATGGGTTGACCGCTGGGAGCCGGAACCCCGTGCTGCCGTTGTCTTTGCGTTCATGTGGGGTGCCGGCGTCGCCGTGCTGCTGGCGCTGCTGGTTGGCGCTGAGGTCTACAACGTCATCAATAGTCTCGGAGGCCCTGGACCGGACTTCGAATTCTTCAGCGCTGTCGTTCAGGCACCGATTGTCGAGGAGGTCGGCAAGGGCCTTGGGGTACTGATCATCTTCTTCGTAGCCCGCAAGCACTTCGACGGCCCGGTGGACGGGCTCGTGTACGCAGCCTGGGTCGCTGGCGGGTTCGCCTTCACAGAGAACATCCTGTACTTCGGTTCTCAGATCATCGAGCAACAGGCCATCATCGAGGTCTTTGTCATCCGCGGGATCATGTCGCCGTTCGCCCACCTCATGTTCACTGCGCCCATCGGGGTTGCGCTCGGGTTCGCCGCTCGCCGAGGCGGCACGCTCGCTGCCATCGGTTATTTCAGCGCAGGATTGATACCAGCGATCCTTTTGCATGCACTCTGGAATGGAGCAATAGCAGCTCTCCTGGATTCCCCCGTCGAGGCCGCCCTTGGATACTATTTGCTCGTTCAGGTGCCACTCTTCTTGGGAACGATCGCTCTGGTGATCTTCCTCCGCCGGCAGGAAAGCAAGCTCACCCACGATCGCTTGGCTGAGTATGCCAGTGTCGGCTGGATCAACGCAGATGAGGTGAACGCCCTCGCAACGCGCAGCGGGCGGAGCCAGGCGATTGCCTGGGCCGCTCGGCAGGGCAAAGCGGACCAAATGAAGCGCTACATAAAGGACGCGACGCGGCTCGCGTTCGCGCGCCAGCGCATCATCACCGGGCGAGATCGCATTGGCGCTCAAGCCGACGAGGCGGAACTTCTCACCAGAATGGTTACTTCGCGCGCTGCGCTGGTCCCGCGTGCGCAACCCTGAGCCGCTTCAAGCACTGAGCCGCTTCAAGCACTGAGCCGCTTCAAGCACTGAGCCGCTAGAAGCACTCTCCAATAAGAATCCTAGAAGTACTGCGCAACAATCGGTGCAAACCAGAAGACGAGAAACGCCGAGATAACGATGGTTGCGCCGACCGGGAAGGCGCGGCTGAGGCGCTGCCCTTGTGGAGCCACCATGTTCGCCGAGAACTCGCCGATCCGCTCGTCCAGGTAGCGGTCGGTTTGGCTGAGGGTCTTTGCTCCAACAGTGTCGACAATGTGCAGGAGTCGCTGGTGCACAGCGGGCTGTGCCATGTCGAACGGGGTTTTCGAATATACGAAGAGCCACCGGTCGACGACTTCGACGTCGAACGGTGCAGCTCTGTCAATAAGGAGCGCCATGAGGTCCGGCGTGAAGACATACAGCGCATCGCGTTCGTACTCGCGCGGGCAGTACAGCGTGAAGTACTTGTCGAAGTCGCCCTCGAGGCTCAGCACTTGCTCTTTGCGGAACGTTGCCGGAAGGTTAGTCAGACCGAATAGACCGTTATTTGCGCGCGAGTCGAGCACCATGTGAGGAAGCGATCGCTCAAGCGCCAGTGCAAGGAAACCCCAGTTGTGTGTGGTCCGGTTCTTTCCGCTTCCGGTCGAGTAGCGGTAGTTGCCATAGTCAAGAAAGGATTCGCCGGCGGAGCGAAAATGGTCAAGAGCGCTGCGCGCATTGCCCAATCCGAAGATCGCACCTGGGTAGCTCGGGCTGACGCTTGCGGGTGAATAGCTGAGGCCGTTCGCAAGGGCGAACTCGGTCAAGCGCAACCATCGAGACCAGCGGCCCCGGTGCGCTATCAAGCGTCGCACAACATAGACAACGCCAACGACGAGGCCGGCCAAGAGGAGGAGTGGAAAGAGTGCGTCAGAGATCTCCACGGCACGTCCAGCCGCGATGTCTCCGGTCACGCTGATCCAGTTGACGATCGCAAATCCGACGAATGTGAACGTGAACGGCACCAAGAACACCGCGACGACCACGATCTGAATCAGGAACGCCGTCGAAGCGAACTCGGGCCGATCCCGCATCCGCGATTCGTAGGCTGATACCTCAATCCGACTCAGCGGGCGGACCAAAGCCTGGTAGTTGACCATGCGCTGCATTGGCCAAATCTAGCGAAGTCGCGCCGCGCCGCGCTGGACGCAGTTCCCGCAACAGACCCATCGCCCGGCGGTGCGGCAATGCCTGCGACTCGACCGAGCGATGAGTTGATCTGATATCAGACTGCCACTGCCGTCGGTCGAGGTCAAGACCCCGATCGCAAGCCCCGTACACTTAAATGCCGGATTTGGCTCCGGTGCAGCAGGGAGTAACGGAATGCCTTCTGGCGAGTTGGCGAACGAGCGCGGCTACGTCAGCACCCTCTACGCCAGACTTGACGCACTCCGCGACGACGCGCAACGCCAACTCGAGGCCGTTCGACGGTCCCAGCCTGGCGGCACGCATCAGAACCGATCAGAGCGCGATGCGTTCGCGAAGATCTACGAAGATCGCGTGAGTCAACTGCGGCAGATTGACGAGCGACTTGCGTTTGGTCGAATTGAACTCAGCATGCCGACAGCTGATGGCGCCTTCCACTACATCGGTCGCATTGGTCTTCGCGACGATGACCAGCAGCCTCTGCTGCTCGACTGGCGAGTGCCACAGGCCAGAGCGTTCTATCAAGCGACTGCGGCGACACCGCTCGGGGCTCGGTCACGTCGCCACCTGCAGAGCGAGGGTCGTGAGATCGTGCGCATCCACGACGAGATCTTCGATCAGGATCTGCTCCAGGG
>CAZCOC010000116.1:0-4911 GCA_964500075.1 uncultured Salinibacterium sp. | reverse complement strand
TACTGGCCTAGCTCGGTGTACTGGCCTAGCTCGTGGTCACGAGCGGCGAGCCGGTCGCACCGGGTGGCATTGCCGCGGCAAGCCGGTTGGCTTCCTCGATGAGGGTTGCGACGATGTCGGCCTCTGGCACCGTCTTGATGACCTCGCCCTTGACGAAGATCTGGCCGCGGCCGTTGCCGCTGGCGACGCCGAGGTCCGCCTCGCGCGCCTCGCCCGGCCCGTTGACGACGCAGCCCATCACGGCAACGCGAAGTGGAACAGTCATGCCTTCGAGGCCGGCGGTGACGTCGTTCGCCAGCTTGTAGACATCCACCTGGGCGCGCCCGCAACTCGGACACGACACGATCTCGAGCTTGCGCTCGCGGAGGTTGAGCGACTGCAGGATCTGAAGGCCAACCTTGACTTCTAGCGCTGGTGGGGCAGAGAGCGAGACCCGGATCGTGTCGCCGATGCCTTCCGAAAGCAGGATGCCGAATGCCGTCGCGCTCTTGATGGTGCCCTGAAACTCCGGGCCGGCCTCGGTCACCCCGAGGTGCAGCGGCCAGTCGCCGCGCTCGGCGAGCTGCCGATACGCCTTGACCATGACGACCGGGTCGTTGTGCTTGACCGAGATCTTGAAGTCGTGAAAATCATGCTCCTCGAAGAGGCTCGCCTCCCACACGGCGCTTTCCACCAGCGCCTCGGCGGTCGCCTTGCCGTACTTCTGCATGATGCTCGGCTCGAGGGATCCCGCATTCACACCGATGCGGATCGAAACGTTGGCCGCATTCGCGGCCTTGGCGATCGCCGCGACCTGGTCGTCGAATTTTCTGATGTTGCCCGGATTGACCCGCACGGCACCGACACCTGCGTCGATCGCAGTGAAGACATACCGCGGCTGGAAGTGGATATCAGCGATGACCGGTATTTGGCTTTTCTTCGCGATGATGTGCAACACGTCTGCGTCATCTTGGTGCGGCACAGCAACGCGCACGATGTCGCATCCGCTGGCCGTGAGTTCGGCGATCTGCTGCAGGGTCGCATCGATATTCGTGGTCTGCGTTGTCGTCATCGACTGAACGCTGACCTGGAAATCGCTGCCGACCCCCACCTTTCCAACCTGAATCTGGCGGGTCTTACGACGTGGACTGAGGGTTTCGGGCGCTTTCGGCAACCCAAGATTCACTGCTGGCACGACGATCAGCCTACCCGCTAGAGAATCGAGATTGGCTTGACGATGTCTGCGTAAATGAGCAGCGCACTCATGATTCCGAGCAACACGACGACTGCGAGGGTGATCGGAATGAACTTGGCGGTGTCGATTGGCCCGGGATCTGGGCGACCGAAGAGCCTCGCAAAGAACCGCCGGAGACCATCGAGCAGCGCCCCAGCGACGTGACCGCCGTCGAGCGGGAGCAGCGGTATCAGGTTGAAGACGAACAGCGCGACGTTGAGCGATGCCACGAGGCCGACGAGCGCAGCGGCACGATCGAGCACGGGGATTGTGTTGATACTCGTGATCTCACCCGCGATTCGGCCGACGCCAACAACGCTGATCGGTCCGTTCGGATCGCGCTCATCTGGACCGAATGCCGCGTTGGCGACGTCGATCATTCGCTGCGGCAGATTGAGGATGATCCTGACCACTTGCGTGATGTTCTCGCCTACCGCAGGCAGCACCGCCGTGATCGGCTGCTGCACCACCTCGGTTGCCGACCCGATCCCAAGAAATCCGACCTGCACGAGGACGGCGGCCCCAGTGGCATCCTCGACAATCGTGCCACGGGCGTCGGTAACGTACCGCTCGGTCAAGAGTGGCGTAGCGGCAAGTTCACGCTCGGTGCCGGCGCGGTCGACCACGATTCGAAGTTCATCCCCTGGCAGCGATCGAATGATCTCGGTCGCCTGCTGCCAACTGTCGATCGCTTCGCCGTTCATACTCACGATGCGGTCACCGGGCTGGAGTCCTGCCGCGCGGCCCGGTGCGCTTGGATCACCGGGCACGCAGTCCTGACGTTCGCTCGTGGCAGGGAGCACGCACTCCGAAACCGAGCCGACCGTCGTGCTCGCTTGCGCAATGCCGAAGCCGACCAAGAGCACGGCGTACAACACGATTGCGATGACGAGGTTCATGAAGGGTCCGCCCAGCATGATCACGACCCGCTTGAGCACTGGCAGGTTGTAGAAGGCGCGTTGTTCGTCGACGTCGACCAAGCTGTCAGTGCTGGCCGTGCGAGCATCCTGAACCAGGGTGTCAAAAATGCCGGTCGTCGCGGTGCGCGCTTTCGCCCCCTCGCGCACGGGAGGGTACATGCCGGCCATCGAGATGTAGCCGCCGAGCGGGATGGCTTTGAAGCCGTACTCGGTCTCGCCGCGACGCCGCGAGAACAACGTTGGGCCGAAGCCGATCATGTACTGGCTGACCCGCACCCCAAAGCGTTTGGCTGGTATCAGGTGGCCGATCTCGTGCAGACCGATCGACAGCGCGAGACCGACGACGATGATCGCGATGCCGAGGATGTAGAGCAACACGGTTTCCACTGACTCATGGTAGCTGCGAGTTCTCGGCAGCGCGCTGTGCGTGTGCTGGGCAGCACCCGCACAGCGCCGCAACCCTCGCTTGATACGATGCGTCTCGTGGGAGCACGCGAAGATGAGGCAACAGTTGCGGGTTCGGGGTCTACGCCGATCGCGATCAACAGTCTCCTCGCGGGGCGCTACAGACTGAGAGCCCTGTTGGGCCGCGGCGGCATGGCCTCGGTCTATCGGGCCGATGACGAGTCTCTTGGACGATCCGTCGCGATCAAGATTTTTCATGCTGGCCTGGCTTATGCCCAAGACGCCCGGCGCCAGCGCGAGGAAACGAGCCTGCTCGCAAGTTTCAATCACCCCGGGCTCGTGACCCTCTTTGACGCCTCCACCGATGACGACGACAGCTTTCTGGTCATGGAGCTGGTCGATGGAGCAGACCTCAGGGTTCGTATGAGTTCGGGGGCACTCGACACCAGGGCCACCGCTTTGATCGGTGCCGATGTAGCTTCTGCCCTCTCGTACATCCACGGCAAGGGGGTCGTACACCGCGATGTGAAGCCTGCCAACATCCTTCTTCCGGAGGCTAGAACTGACTCATCGAACCCCACCCACGCAAAGCTTGCGGACTTCGGGATAGCCCGTCTCATCGATTCAACCCACCTCACCGCCGCCGGATCTCTCATCGGAACAGCGGGCTATCTCAGCCCTGAACAGGCTGAGGGAGCGGATGTGGGGAGCCCCAGCGATGTGTACTCCCTCTCGCTGATTCTTCTGGAGTGCCTCACCGGGCAGCCCCCGTTTCCCGGCAGCGCTGTCGAGTCGACATTCGCAAGACTGAACCGGGACCCGAGGGTCCCTGTCGAATTAGGGCCAGCTTGGGCAGACTTGCTCAGGCGGGGCACCGCTCGTGACCCCGCGGCGCGACCGACGGCCCAGATGCTGGCGCGGGAGTTGCTCAAGCTGGCAACCGCAGAGATGACCATGGTTCTTCCCGTGGCGGCGATGGACTCCTTCGATGATGGGCAAAAGACCGAGGTGATGGCGGGCCAGGCCGCGCAAACCGAAGTTCTCAGCCCTCGACAGCGCACCGAGGTGCCTCAATCGGCGCGTGCACCACGGCGCCGGGTACGCCCGGTGCGTAAAACAGCGCGTGCCATCGTTGCCGTGATCGTTGCCGTGATCGTCGCCGCCCTCGTTGTCCTCGTCATCGGCGGCGTTGTCGTCGGCCTGTTGGCCGCTCGACCGTGGGAGACCTGGGGCGCAGTTTTTGACGTGATACCGGGAAACAGCTCAAGTGATCTCGAGTACCCGGTAGTCGAGGGCGAGTTGGGTAGACACCTGGAGCAACTTCAAGAAAGTGTGGCGCCCTGATGCGACGTGTCTGGACCCTGCTGCTTGCAAGCTGCCTGCTTCTTGCCGGGTGCGCGGCATCCCCAGATCAGGATTATGCCTCCGAGACGGTGGCGACGCTTCAGGCTGGCGTGCTGGCAGTGACTGAGGCCTCGGCTTCTGGTGACCCAGCGGTCGCATTGGATCGGCTCGATGAGTTGCAGGCGTCACTGCTGGAGGAATACGAGACGGGCACTGTTAGCGAAGCACGATTCGCCAGCGTCAGCGCCGCTATTTCTCTGGTGCGGGCTGATCTCGAGCGCCTAGTGAACGAACAGGACGAGGAGAACGCTCCGGGCAACTCCGACAAACCCGGCAAACCCGACAAGCCGGAAAAGAAGGACTAGCGTCGCGAGGCGAGCAGGCCGTCGGCGTGAGCGCGCGCCCAACGTTCTGCCTCGTAGATAGCTTCGAGACCCGAGCCAAGCGGTTCGTGAGCGTCGACAACAGCAGACACGGTATCAAGGATGTCAAGAAAGCCGATCGCGCCAGCGTGAAACGCGAGTACGGCCTGTTCGTTGGCTGCGTTGAACACCGCGGGATACGTGTCCCCGGCCATACCGACAGCTTTGGCAAGTTGAACCGCTGGAAAGACCGTCGAGTCGAGTGGTTCGAATCTCCATTCGCTCGCGGTTGTCCAGTCGAGCGGAGCGCCGACGCCCGGCACCCTCTCGGGCCAACCGAGAGCCATGGATATCGGCAGCCGCATGTCTGGAGGACTCGCCTGAGCGATTGTCGAACCGTCGACGAACTCGACCATCGAATGCACGATTGATTGCGGATGCACGGTCACTTCGATGCGCTCGTATGGCACTGCGAACAGCACGTGCGCCTCGATCACCTCGAGCCCCTTGTTGACAAGGGTCGCGGAGTTGGTCGTGACAACGAGCCCCATGTCCCAGGTCGGATGCGCGAGCGCCTGGCGCGGGGTGACATCGCGCAGCGACTCGCGCGATCGACCGCGGAACGGGCCCCCCGAGGCGGTCAGGATCAATCGCGCAACCTCAGCTT
>CAZCOC010000115.1:0-4937 GCA_964500075.1 uncultured Salinibacterium sp. | reverse complement strand
TACCCTCGGCAATGAGTTGCTCGTCGCTCGGCACATCCGCCTGAAAGTAGCGGTCGCGCGAGTAACTCGTCTTGGTGCCGCGGGTCTGGAGTGCCCCGAGCGAACCCATACCTCGGTAACTCTTGAACTGCTTGCCGTTGACGAAGATCAGGTCACCCGGGCTCTCATCGGTGCCAGCGAGGAGCGAGCCGAGCATGACGGTCTCGGCGCCGGCCACCAGGGCCTTCGCGATATCGCCAGAATACTGAAGCCCGCCATCCGCGATCACCGGGATGCCGGCTTCTCGCGCAGCGAGCGACGCTTGGTACACCGCGGTCACCTGCGGCACGCCCACCCCGGCGACAACGCGCGTCGTGCAGATCGAACCTGGCCCGACGCCGACCTTGACCGCGTCAGCGCCCGCGTCGATGATCGCTTGCGCACCGGAGCGAGTGGCGACATTGCCACCGATGACATCGATCGCAGCGAACGCCGAATCCGCCTTCATTCGCCGGATGATGTCGAGCACCCCAGCCGAGTCCCCATTGGCGGTGTCGACCACGATCACATCGACTCCCGCGTCACGAAGGGCGCCAGCACGGTCCCATGCGTCCCCGAAGAATCCGATCGCGGCGCCGACCCGCAAGCGACCAGCGTCATCCTTCGTCGCGTTCGGGTACTGCTCGGTTTTGTCGAAATCCTTGACGGTGATGAGCCCGCGCAGGCGGCCCTCGGCATCCACCAGTGGAAGCTTCTCGATTTTATGTTTGGCGAAGATGGCAATCGCCTCATCGGGATTGATGCCGACTGGCGCGGTGATCAGCGGCGCCTTCGTCATGACGTCGCGCACGAGCGTCGTCGATTTCTCGGACGCCGAAACGAAACGCATGTCGCGGTTGGTGATGATGCCGACGAGCTGCCCGTCGCCTTCAACCACCGGGAGGCCGGAGATGCGGAACTGACCGCACAGCGCGTCAACCTCGGCGACGGTGGCATCCGGCGTTGTCGTCACCGGGTTGGTGATCATCCCGGATTCGCTGCGCTTGACCTTATCGACGTATGCCGCCTGCTCTTCGATCGACAGGTTGCGGTGCAGCACACCAAGACCGCCATTGCGCGCCATCGCGATCGCCATCCGCACCTCGGTTACCGTGTCCATCGCGGACGACACCAGAGGAGCGCTGACGCGGATGCGCCGCGTGAGCCGCGAGCTCGTGTCGGCCTCGCTCGGAATCACATCGGTGTGCCCTGGCAGCAGCATCACGTCGTCGTAGGTGAGTCCGACAAAGCCGAACGGGTCAGGCTGATCCATGGTTCCCCTTGAGTTCAAGGCCGAAAAAAGTTGCACATCGGGACTGTGCAAATGTCCGGAATGCCGCGTTGAATTCCGGTACTTGATCTTAACGAGTTAGGTCGCAGCCTATTTCGTCGCAATAATGGCTACACGAACTCCAATGTGGTCGCAAAACACCGCGGCAATATTCGAGTCGTATCGTCACCGTTGACGAGCCGGGCTGCTGGCCCGCGTGGCACGGTGGCACACTGGCACCTTGGCGCCTTGACCTTAACCGACCTGGAGGTTTCGTGGCACACGCTGCTGGCAGACCACTCCCACGACGCGCAATGCGGTACTTCACGACCGTGTTATTCGGCGCCGCAATCACGGCGCTCGCGCTCTCGTTCGCCCCGCCGGCAAGTGCCGAGGAGATCGGGCTTGACGAGTACGACAACAGGATCAGCGGCCTCGTGGAACTTGCCGATGAGCCACTAGCAGATGTGCAACTTGTCGTCGAGGGTGGCGGCTTCCGCGTCGAGGTCGTCTCGGGCGACGATGGCCGTTGGGCCGTCGGCGTGCCGGACCGCGGCGACTACACGGTCACTCTCAATGAGGAAACCCTGCCAACAGGCATTTCGGTAATCGACCCCGAACTCGAGCAGCCGAACGTCAGAACGATCAAGGTCGGCCAATCCGGTAGCGCCGTCGCAAACTTCTTCATCGGTCAGGGTCCGCGCAACACCACGAGCCTCTTCGACCAGATCATCGATCGCCTTTTCAACGGCCTGAACTTCGGTCTACTGCTGGCCTTGGCGGCAATCGGCCTCTCGCTCGTGTTTGGCACGACTGGCCTCAGCAACTTCGCGCACGCCGAATTGATCACCTTCGGTGGACTCATGACTCTACTATTCGGCGTCACCCTTGGGTTCCCGGTGTGGATTGCGATCCCGGTCGCAATACTGCTCGGCGCAGGATTCGGCTGGCTCAATGATGCCGCCCTGTGGAAGCCGCTTCGCCGCAAGGGAGTCGGGCTGATCCCACTCATGATCGTGTCAATTGGCCTCTCGCTCGCCGTTCGCTACACGTTCCAACTCTTTGTTGGCGGCGATACGCAGCAACTGCCAGGAGCGACGGACACCACACTCTCGGTCGGGCTCTTCGGTCTCTCCTGGATCGACGTCGCGAGCATGGGAGTCAGCGTCGTCGTCCTGCTCGGGGTGGCGTACTTCTTGCTACGGACCCGGATCGGTAAAGCAACACGGGCGGTATCCGATAACCCCGCGCTCGCCGCGGCGAGCGGAATTGACGTGGATCGCGTCATCCGCATCGTCTGGGTCCTATCGGGGGCGCTCGCCGCGCTCTCCGGCATTCTTTGGGCCTACTTTCGGCCCGGGGTCAGCTGGGACATGGGGTTCCAGATCCTGCTGCTCACCTTCGCCGCGGTGACCCTCGGTGGTCTCGGAACCGCGTTTGGGGCACTCATCGGGGCTCTCGTCGTTGGGCTCTTCGTTGAGATGTCGACCCTGATCATCCCATCGGACCTCAAGTATGTGGGTGCGCTCGTGGTTCTCATCCTTGTGCTGCTGGTGCGGCCGCAGGGCATTCTCGGACGCAAAGAACGAATCGGTTAGGGCAGGCCATGGTCGACTGGATCCTTATCTTCTCCAACGCCGCGCAGGAGATCATTTCTCCTGCCACTGCGGCGTACGCTCTCGCCGCGCTCGGCCTCGCCATCCACTTTGGGTTCACGGGGCTCCTGAACTTCGGGCAGGCCGGGTTCATGGCGCTTGGCGCGTACGGCTACGCGATTGCAACGCTCACTTTCGGCGCTCCGGTGTGGGCGGCAATCCTCACGGGCATCCTTGCCGCGATCGTCTTCGCCCTCATCCTTGGCATCCCAACCCTCCGATTGCGCGCTGACTATTTGGCAATTGTCACGATTGCCGCCGCAGAGATCGTGCGACTGCTGTTTACAACGAACACCTTCGTCGAGGTGACGGGCTCGGCAAACGGACTGCAGGGCTACAAGGGACCATTCGAAGCACTCAACCCGATCCCGCCGGGGCAATACGGCTTCGGGCCGTGGGTCTACAACGAGTACGACTGGTGGGTGCGCATCTTCGGCTGGACGCTTGTCGCGCTCGCAGCCTTCATCACCTGGCGATTGTTCAAGAGCCCGTGGGGTCGAGTGATCAAGGGCATCCGTGAAGACGAGGATGCCGTGCGTGCGCTTGGCAAGAACGTCTACTTCTACAAGATGCAATCGCTCGTCATCGGCGGGGTGTTCGGCGCTCTCGCCGGCATGATCTTCATCCTGCCTCGTGCGGTTGTGCCGTCGAACTACCAGACCTCGCTGACGTTCTTTATCTACGCAATCCTGTTGCTCGGTGGCGCAGCGACGGTATTCGGTCCCATCATCGGATCGGTGATCTTCTGGGTACTGCTCTCGTTCTTCTCTGGCTTTATCGCTCGCGCGGTGGAGGTGGGCTGGTTGCCGTTCCTCTCGAACATCCAGGCCGGCCAATTGCGCTTCATCCTGGTCGGAGTCGCGATCATGTTGATAGTGATATTTAGACCGCAAGGTATCTTCGGCAACAAGAAGGAGCTGGCCTTTGTCAAGTAGCGCCGGCGCAACGGGCGCCCCGATCAAGTCCACTGGCCTTCACATCGGCGACATCGGGCCGGGAGTGAAGAAGGTCGATCCCATCATCGTCGCCGACCATATCAAGCGCAGCTTCGGTGGGCTCGCAGCGGTTGACGTCGAGCACCTTGAGATTCCGCGCGGTGTCATCACCGCGCTCATCGGACCGAATGGTGCCGGAAAGACAACCCTGTTCAACCTGCTCACCGGTTTCGATAAGCCAGACACTGGGCAGTGGACCTTCGATGGCTCGAGCATTTCCGGCATCCCGGCCTTCAAAGTTGCTCGTCAGGGTCAAGTGCGCACCTTCCAGCTGACCAAGGCGTTGAGCCTCCTGACCGTGCTCGACAACATGAAACTCGGCGCGAAAGGGCAGCGCGGCGAGAGCCTCGCCCGCGCCTTATTCCCTTGGATCTGGCGCAAAGAGGAAGCGGAGATCGAAGAACGTGCTGTAGACCTGCTGACTCGGTTCAAGCTCATCGACAAAAAAGATGATTATGCCGCAAGCCTTTCCGGCGGCCAGCGCAAGTTGCTTGAGATGGCACGCGCGCTCATGAGTGAGCCAACGCTCGTCATGCTTGACGAGCCGATGGCCGGTGTGAACCCGGCCTTGACACAGTCACTGCTTGATCACATCCTGAACCTCAAGACGCAGGGGATGACCGTGCTGTTCGTCGAGCACGACATGCACATGGTCCGCCACATCGCGGATTGGGTTGTCGTGATGGCTGAAGGCAAAGTCGTCGCTGAAGGTGACCCGCACGAGGTCATGGCAGACCCCGCGGTGATCGACGCGTACCTTGGCTCACACCACGACGAAGACCTCGGCGAACTCGACCCCGAAGTGACGAATGCGATCAAGGAGCTGGCTGATGACGACGCCGACGACGCCAAGCACTAACCACGCTGCGAGCGCAGCCCCAGCTGTGAGCCCTGGCACGGCCGCTGCCACTGACGACCGCAAGGTTGTCGTACACGTCGACGCCATCACCGCTGGGTACCTGCCGGGAATCAACATCCTCAACGACTGTTCGCTCACCG
>CAZCOC010000114.1:0-5034 GCA_964500075.1 uncultured Salinibacterium sp. | reverse complement strand
GGAGCTCAACATTCCCACGGGCATCCCCCTGATCTATGAACTGGATGCCGCGTTCGCCCCGACTGGCCCGGGCACCTACCTCGACCCGGATGCCGCGGCAGCGGGCGCAGCGGCCGTTGCCGCTCAGGGCAAGAAGTAGAGGAAGACGCGCGGCGAGCCTGAAGAGCTACGCAATCAGCTTGCGCACCTGAAGCGCGAACGCGAGTTTGAGGCGCGCCCGCGGGTCGTGCAGGTCGGCGGCGATGAGGTCGGAGACGCGCGCCATCCGGTGCTTCATCGTGTTGTAGTGGATGAACAGTCTGCGGGCCGCGTCGGCGGCGTTTCCGGTGCCGAGGAACATCTCGAGCGTCGCGCACAGCTCGGATCCGGTGGCCGCGTCGGCGGCGATGAGCGGGCCGAGTTCGTGGTCGACGAGTTCGGCGAGCAGGTCGTCGGGCACCGACAGGATCACCCGCTCCAGCCCGAGGTGGTCGTAGCGCACGTCGGTGCGTCCGGTCGAGTGGGCGATGGCGAGCGCGGCCCGCGCCGCGGTGTGGGATGCCGCGAGCTGCGACACCGACTCGGCAACGCTACCGGTGGCAACGGTCACGCGCCCCGCTCCCGCGCCGCTGAGGGTCTCGCTCCAGCGCGTGATTCGCGGCCATCCCGTGGCATCCGCGGGCATGGATGCCGCCGGCACGATCGCGACGGCCTCCTGACCGCGCGCCCAGGCGACGGCACCCCGCTCAAGCCCAGCCTCGGTCGCTCGCGCGACCGCGGCATCCGACAGCTCGTTGCTCATTCGGGCGATCACCACTACGTGGTGCGGCCCGAAGTCCCAGCCGAACAGGCGGGACCGTTCGCGCACCAGTGACTCTTCAATGGGCTTGCCGGTGAGCAGTTCCTCGAGAAACAGCACCCGCATCTGGCGGTCGAGTTCGAGGCTCGCGACCGCCTGAGCGATGTGCATGCCAGCCGCGAAGCACGCCTGCCGAATCAGTCTGCGCTGCCCCAGCGTGGGTTCGTCGCCGCCGTGCACGACGATACGGCCGCGCTCGGTGCCGCCGACCGTGATGGGGAAGGCCCAACGCCCCTCGGCCGTGGTTTCGTCACCGCCGGCACCCAGCTCGGCGCCATCCGGGTCGACGATGACGACGCGTCGCCCCAGAGCCCCGGCGAGCGTTCGAGCAATTTCAACGAGCCCACCGCCCGCGAGCGCGACCCCGGTGAGCCGTTCCCTGATCGCTTCGGCGTCCGCAGGCTCTGCACCGTACTCGATCAGCACGACAGCCAGCACCGCGCCGATCACCTCGTTGAAGGAGGTGTGCTCGGCGACCAGCATCACCGGAAAGTCAAGTTCGTCGGCGATCGCCAATGCCTCATCTGGAAGCTTCTCGAGGTACCGCCCGGTCTTCACGGCAAGGCCCGCCAGCCCGAGGCGGGCAAGAGTTCGCACGAGACCGCCCAGATCTTCCGGATGCTCGCGAAGCGGATACGCCGTCGTCAGCAGCAGCTCGCCGGCCTTCACGAAGGACTCGATGTCGGGGACTTCCATCACGTTGATGCCGGTTACGGCGTGTTCGAGTCCGCCATGTCCGGCGACGACGAACGTGCCGCGCAGCACGGGCAGGGTAAGCACCTCGCGAACGGTTATCGTGCTCACTCCGTCTCCTTTGTCTTTTTCGGACAGTCGCAGCCCAGTCTGTCGTCCATTCCGGACCGAGCCAAGCGACGATTGATGACCCTACTATTCATGAGTATGGCGATGGCGGCAAGGATTGCAGCACCAGGTCGGGCGCGCTTTGACGAAACTCTCGACCGCCGACTCCTTTGCCATCCCGCTCGAATCGTCCATCTCGGACAATCGGCGATTGTGCTGCATTCTGCGAAGAACCCGCCACCGAGCTCGGCTCTTCACCCCCTGCAGGCGACCATCACTGATCGCGCAGTTGGCGTGACACCGGGCGGCATGAGCATCCCTCACCCGATCGAATACTCCCGGGTTCGGGGCGACTTCGTTCTCGCCGGGTTGGGTGCGATCGTTGATCTGGCCAGGTGGTCGGTCGACACCGCGTTCGAGCCCGTCGACTTGGTACTGGCGCCCGGGAACCTCGACCGTGCCGCGATCGTCGCGGTAGCTGCAGCGATTGCCTCCGGTGCAGTGTCGATCGCGACGATCGACGCTCGTTTCGACGGGGGCCTCGCCCGCGTGCGATCCCGCGCGGCCGACCTCGCGACGTCGGTGCTTTCGTTCGAGCCAGAGCAAGTTCTGCCCGACCTGGTCGGTGCAGGCCCGGGCACGACCCCGAGTGGCGACGACATGATCGTCGGATGCCTCGCCGCGCTCGCAGTGGTCGGCCGCACGGATGCCGCGCGACGGCTGGCCGAGGCGACGGCACCGCTGCTCGCGGCGACCACGATCACCTCGCGCCACTATCTCGAGGCCGCGGCATCCGGTCGCTTCGCTGAGCACGTTCACGACTTGGTCGCCGGCTTCGAGACTGGTCGCTCCGCTGAGCGGATACTCGAACACGCCACCCGCTGGGGTGCAACCTCGGGCGTCGACCTGCTCATCGGTATGACCGCCACGCTGCGAGCTGATCTGGCGGCCCGATCCGAGGAGGGGGCGGCGTGAGCGAGTCCACCGTCTTGTCGTCGCGGGTGTTGCCGCACTTCTACCGGGACTCGGTGGCCCTCATGGCGATCGCCTCGACCACGGAGAAGCGCGACGGCATTGTGCGGGTGGGCGCCGTCATGGCCACGCCATCCAACCTTGGGATTTTGGCGGAGTCTAGGATGCTCCCCGAGGGGCTGACTGCGGCACCCGATGACCTCGTCTTCGTCGTACGCGGCAGCGACGCGGCGACGGTGACCGACGCCCTCGACTCGGCCGAGGCTGCCCTCACGGCCGTCGACCAAGGGTCGAGTTCCGACGAGCAGCGGCCAGGAACCATCCGAGAGGGGATCGCCGCCGCGACCCAGTCCGACCGACCTGCCAACCTCGTCGCCATCTCGATCGCGGGCACCTACGCGCCGATCGTCGCCGAGCAGGCGCTGCGCGACGGGATGCACGTGCTGTGCTTCTCCGACAACGTGAGCATCGCCGACGAGCTGCACCTGAAGACCCTCGCCGTCGAGAAGCGGCTACTCATGATGGGCCCCGACTGCGGCACCGCGATCATCGACGGCGTGCCGCTCGGTTTCGCGAACGTGGTCGCGCAGGGCTCGGTCGGAATCGTCGCCGCATCGGGAACCGGCGCCCAAGAGGTGTCGCGTCTGCTTGACACCGCGGGGGCCGGTGTCTCGCAACTCATCGGCGTCGGGGGCCGCGATCTCTCTGTCGACATCGGCGGGTTGATGGCGAACCTCGCTCTGGACTTTCTGGTCAAGGATGCCGCGACCACTGTGATCATGGTGGTCTCCAAGCCCCCCGCGGTCGAGGTCGCGAGCGGGCTGCTCGCGCGGCTAGAGACGATCGCCGCTGGCGGCGTCCCGGTGGTCGCGTGCTTCCTCGGCATGGAGGACAGCGACGGCGGCGGGGCGGGCGGCAACGGCGTGATCGTGCGCGGCACTCTCGAGGGCGGCGCCCTCGCGGCGGCGGCGCTTGCCGGGCATCCGTTCACCGTCACCGAACTCGACCCGATCACGGCGCCGTCCGGGCGCATCTTGGGGCTGTACACCGGTGGCACTCTGGCCTCCGAGTCGAAGATCATCCTGAAGCGCGCTGGCGTGACCGCGGAGATCATCGACCTCGGCGACGACGAGTACACGGCGGGCAAGCCGCATCCAATGATCGACCCCGAGTCGCGCGCCGAGAAGATCGTGGCAGCGGGTTCGGATGAGACCGTCGGCACGATCCTGCTCGACCTCGTTCTCGGACACGGCGCGAACGCCGACCCTGCGACGCCCGTCGCGGTCGCCGTAACCGCGGCACGGAAGGCGGCCCGGGGGAGGGAGCTGATCGTGGTGGGCTCGGTGTGTGGAACGGCGTCTGATCCGCAGGGGTTGGCGCGGCAGCGCGGCATCCTGACGGATGCCGGCGTGATTCTCGCCGAGACGAACGCGTCGGCGGCTCGCTTGGTTGCCACGGCCGCGCACAACGCGAGTACAAAGGGGGGTGCAGCGTGAGCATCTTCACCGACGAACTCAGCGTTATCAATGCAGGACTCCCGCTCATCGTCGAAGGCGTGCCCGCGAGTCAGGTCACCCAACTCGACTGGCGTCCGCCGGCATTCGGTGATGCCGACGTAGCCCGGCTCGCTCTGACCCTCGACAACGACGTCACCGACAAGGCCAACGCCGTCGCTATCGCGAAGGTGCACGCGGTCAAGCCGCAACTCACTCGGGTGCGACCGGCCCGCGAGGTGATGCCCGGTATCGCCAAGGGTCGCACCCTGTTGCACGCCGGTCCGCCGATCGAGGTCGAGCGCATGTGCGGCCCGATGCGCGGCGCGCTGATCGGCGCGACCCTGTTCGAGGGCTGGGCCGACACCCCAGACGACGCGGTGCGGATGCTCGACTGCGGCGAAATCTCCGTCGAACCGTGCCACCACCTCGGTGCCGTCGGTCCGATGGCGGGAGTTATCGCGCCATCCATGCCGGTGCTCGTCACGACCGATCTCGACGACGGCCGGCAAGCGTTTGCGAGCCTGAACGAGGGGCTCGGCAAGGTTCTGCGCTTTGGCGCCTACGACTCCGAGGTGATCACCCGACTGACTTGGATGCGCGATGTGCTCGGCCCCGTGCTCGACCGCACGCTCGAGGCCTACGGCCCGATCGACGTCACCTCCCTCATCGGACAGACCCTGTCGATGGGCGACGAGGGCCACAACCGCAACGTGGCGGCGACCTCTCTGCTGGCCAGACGACTCGCGCCGACGATCGCCGCGCTCGAACCGAACGCGGACAGCGTCGCCGTGCTCGCCTTCCTCGCGGGCAACGATCACTTCGCGCTCAACATCTCGATGGCGGCGGCGAAGCTGGCTCTGGATGCCGCCATCGGCATCGAGAACTCCACTCTCGTGACCGCGATGGCGCGCAACGGCGTGGAGTTCG
>CAZCOC010000113.1:0-5139 GCA_964500075.1 uncultured Salinibacterium sp. | reverse complement strand
AAGAAGTAGGCGATCATGGCTGACAAGAACAAGCCCGAGAAGCCGGAGTTCGAGTCGGAGGAGCCGGAGTTCGAGTCGGAGGAGCCGGATGCTGGGGGTTCGGACTCAGCCGAGAACGAATCGGAGGAGCGCGGCGACCAGCCGATCATCCGCGACAAGCGCAAGATCGACCCGGTGACGGGCGAAGCACGCGAGTCAGAGCCTGGCGCTGCTGGCGGAACCTCGGCCGATTCGATCGAGGACGTCGATGGCGAATTGTTCACGGACGAAGACCGGGTGCTGCTTGATCAGGCAGCTCAGGATCTCGTGGCCGACATGCGCTCCGACATGCTGCGCGCGCAAGCCGACCTCGTGAACTTTCGCACGAGGGTCGAGCGCGACCGCGCGGCGAACCGGGATGCAGTCATTGCCGAAGTGATCCGGTCGATGCTGCCTGCTCTCGACGATCTCGCCCGCGCGGAAGCGCACGGCGACCTCACCGAGGGCGCGCCGCTCACCATCGTCGCGCAGAAGCTGCGCGGGGCGTTCGAACGATTCGGACTCAAACAGATTGGCGAGAAGGGCGAAGCCTTTGACCCGGCATTCCACGAAGCAGTCGTGCAATTGCCATCGGCGGATGCCACGGCGAACACGATCGCCGATGTGATCGAGCCGGGCTATATTCTGGGTGACCGCCTCGTTCGGGCCGCCAAAGTCGCCGTCGCCGTTCCGGCAGAATAGGCATCCACCCGACGCGTTTGGAGAGGAGGCGGCCGTGGCAAGTCAAGACTGGTTCGACAAGGATTTCTATGCGGTGCTCGGTGTCTCCAAAGATGTCTCCGCCGCCGACCTGAAGAAGGTGTACCGCAAGCTCGCGCGCGAGCATCACCCGGACTCGAATCCGGGCAATACGGCTGCCGAATCACGCTTCAAGGAGATCAGCGAGGCGCACTCGGTGCTCTCAGATACGGAATTGCGTCGCGAGTACGACCAAGTTCGTGCCATGGGTAGCGGTGCGCGTTTCACCTCCGGAGGCCAGGCGGGCGGTTTCGAAGACGTTTTCGGGGGCATGTTTGGTGCAGGCAGCAGCCAGCGAGCAACCTACTCGCCGAGCGGCAGTTTCGAAGACATCCTCGGAGGAATGTTCGGCGGCGCCGGCGGGTTTCGAGGCCCGAGCAAGGGTGCTGATCTTCAAGCGAGCACCACGCTGGACTTCGTAACGGCCATCAATGGCGATACGATCCGCCTGCAGCCGGTCGGTGGCAAGCCGATCAATGTCAAAATCCCGGCCGGCGTCAGCGACGGGCAGAAGATCAAGCTTCGGGGCAAGGGTGAGCCGAGTATCGACGGTGGACCTGCTGGCGACTTGCTGCTGTCGGTGAGTGTCCGGCGGCATCCGGTGTTCGAGCGCGACGGGCTCAATCTGCGCGTTCAGGTGCCTGTGACTTTCGTCGAAGCGGTGCTTGGCGCGACCATCGAGGTGCCGACCCTCGGCGCCGAGCCGGTCAAGCTCCGGGTGGCGCCCGGCACTCCGAGTGGCCGCATTTTGCGCGTCAAGGGGCGCGGTGTGACCTCGGCGAAGGGAGCAGGAGACTTGCTCGCCGAAGTGCAAGTGGCGGTGCCTGCACGACTGACCGAGGATGCCATGCGTCACCTCGATGCGTTCGCAGCGGCGATGCCGACCGAGAATCCTCGAGCTGAACTGCTCGAGAAGGCCAACGGGAACGCCTGATGGATGAATATTCTCCGGCCTTTGCGATCGCCATGGCGGCCGAACTCGCGGGCATGCATCCCCAGACCCTGCGTCAGTATGACCGGCTCGGACTTGTCAGCCCCACTCGAACAGCCGGCCAATCGCGTCGCTACTCGATGCGCGATGTCGCGCAGCTTCGCGAGATCGCCGCGCTCAGTGCCGAAGGCCTTAACCTCGAGGGCATCCGTCGAATTCTTGAACTCGAGAATCAGGTGACGGCCCTGGCCGGGCGGGTGCGTGACCTAGAGCACGCGCTCGCGGAGGAACTGCTCTCGAGGCCCGGTCGGCGGGTGTTCGCCGCCGGAAGCGCCGGCGAGGTCATCTCGATTAAGGCAGGAACTCGCGCGGCGCGCGGCAATCAGATCGTCGTCTGGCGCCCACTCGGACACCGCCAGCGGTGACTATTGAGCTCGAGTCGGTTCTTCGACAGCTGCGTCGCTGGCCAGATTTCGAGTCGGCCGAGCTTCAGGCGTTGGATGCCGCAGACCGCCTGATTCTCGACGAAGCCGGTGACCGTCTGCTCGGTGTAGACGTTGCCGTGGTCGGAGACAACTACGGCGCGCTGACCCTCGGTGCCTTGCACCTCGGCGCCGCCTCAGTGCGCGTGCACCAAGACTCGCTCATCGGCGAACTCGCGCTCGCAGCGAACGCTGCCGCGCTTTCGGCCGACGCTCACGCCGGAGCCGCCCACTTCCACCCCACCCCACTCGAGGAAGGAGCGTTTGCGGGCAGTTCGATCGTGTTGGTGCGCTTGCCGCGCTCACTTGAGGCGCTCGATGAGATTGCGGCGATGGTTGCGTCCGGGGCTGCACCGGACGTTACCGTGCTTGCCGGTGGTCGCCTCAAGCACATGAGCCTGTCGATGAACGAGGTGCTCCATCGCCACTTCGGCTCAGTCACGGCAACCCGTGCGCGTCAGAAGTCTCGAGTACTTGTTGCGCAGCATCCCGTCGTCGGCGCGGTGCATGAACCACGCCGCAGGTTCTATGCGGATCTTGGACTGTGGGTCGTCGCGACAGGGGGCGTGTTCGCCGGGGCAGCCGTTGACATCGGGACACGCGCGATGCTGGAGGCGCTCGATCGGGCCCCGACCGCTGGTCGTGCGATCGACTTTGGCTGCGGCACGGGAGTGCTCGCGACCGCGCTGGCGCGATTGCAACCCGCGTGCGAGATCGTGGCGAGCGATGTTTCGGCCTCTGCCGTGTCATCCGCCCGCTTGACGGCTGAGGCGAACGGCGTTCGTATCGAGACGAAGCGGGATGACGCACTGTCCCTTGAGCCGGATGCGAGCGCAGAATTGATCGTGCTCAATCCGCCGTTCCACAGTGGTTCAGCGGTGCACTCGGGTGCCGCAACGCGAATGTTCGAAGCGGCCGCCCGTGTACTGAGGCCCGGTGGAGAACTCTGGACGGTGTGGAACTCGCATCTGGCCTACAAACCCGCGCTGCGGAGGACCGTTGGCATAACCCGAGAGGTCACACGCACACCGAAATTCACGGTGACCGCGTCCACGAAATCGCGATGAGCGCGCCACTGACCGGAGGCCGAATCGTCGGTGTCGACGCCGCGCGAGGCATCGCGGTGCTCGGGATGATTGGCGCGCACCTCGTGCTTGTCGACTCGTTCGACTGGACCCGCCCTGACACGTGGTTTGACCTTGTCAACGGGCGCTCGGCCATCCTCTTCGGGGTGATGGCGGGAATCTCGCTCAGTCTCGTCTCTGAACGAGGGCGTCAGGCCGGCGGTGTCGAGCTGTTGCGCGTGCGGATCTCAATTCTTGTTCGCGCGCTCGCCATTTACGTGATTGGAACACTTCTTGAGGCGATCGGCACGGACTTTCCGATCATCCTTGGCACCTACGCGGTCGTCTTCGTCGCAGGCGCCTGGCTCATCAGCTGGCGCTCACGCACCCTAGTCATCGCCGCAAGCGCTGTCGCGCTACTCGCTCCGCCGCTGGTTCTGCTCGCCCGCTTGCTGTTCTACTCCGAGAATTCCGACACGTTCCTCGTCGAGACAGAGCTGATCTACGTCGTGCTCCTCAGCGAGTTCGCCGCCGTCTTATGGGTGGGGTTCCTGATGGTGGGTATCGTGGTCGGTCGACTTGACCTCGGTAGCGCCGGGGTGCAGGTGCGCCTCGGTCTCGTCGGCGCTGGTCTGATGATCCTTGGATACGGTCTCGGCGAGCTGGGCAATGAGTTCGCACCAGGGGACCGCGAGTACGGCTCGTGGGAGACATTGCTGCTGCAGTACCCGCACAGCGCAACGACGAGCGAGGCGGTCGGATCTACCGGCTACGCCCTCGTGGTACTCGCGCTGTGTCTTGCCGCGTGCTCGACCAGAATCGGACGAGTGCTTCTCTTTCCATTGGCCGCCGTCGGGGCACTAGCACTCACGGCATACGCCGGGCACTTCGTCGCGATCGCGCTCTTGGGCCCGTATGCCGAGTACTCGACTGAGTACACCGTGTTCTTGCAGTTTCTCGTCGTGTCGATCATATTCTGCGTCGTGTGGCGCGCCATTTTCGGCACCGGCCCACTCGAGCGCATCGTCGCTGGCCTTGCGAGACTCGGTGCTCGAATTCCTCCTAGCAACAAGCCAGCGCTAGAGTCACATATCGCGATACCGCCGAGCGGCTGAGAGTTTCTCGGCGAGTTCTGAGGCGCCGAAGCGCGGCCCGTAGCCCGGAGTATCGCGCTGGATGCGCCAGCTCTCGGCGAGGCCACCACCGTTGACGGCATCAAACCCGATCTCGCCAATCAACGCTTCGACGCGCTCGACCGCCGCGGCATCCTCGCCATAGACCATGAGGGCGCGCCGCCCGGGTGTACCAACAGATTGGGCGTGCTCGGCAATATGTAACGCCGGAATGTGATTGAACGCCTTGACAACCGTTGCGCCCGCGAAGTGCCGAGCAACATACTCGCTCGTCGTGAGCACCTCGTTGTCGAGCTCAGCGATGTGCCCGTCGCGGACTGGGTAATAGTTGTTCGTGTCGATGACCACGCGTCCCGCGAGCAGGTCGCTCGGGATGCTCGCTACGGCTTTCAGCGGGATCGTCACCACCACGAGATCGCTGGCCTGTGCCGCTTGCTCGACGGTGCCCGCCGAGGCGAGCTCCCCCAGCTCTGAGACAAGAGCGCCAAGCGATGCTGGCCCACGCGAGTTGGCGATCACGACGCGGTGGCCAGCGCGAGTGAATGCCCGAGCGAGTGCGCCGCCGATGTTGCCGGATCCGATGATGCCGATGGTCTGCTTCGTGGAGGTCATGGGGAGGTAAAGCACCTTCGCCTGGCTCGCATTCCCGAACGCCGCAGCATAATGTTGAGTCTGAACGGCTCAGGTTTTTGCCAGAAGGGCACACGATGGCCAACATGCAGGGTGCTCCTGGCACAGACGAAGAACAGAAG
>CAZCOC010000112.1:0-5228 GCA_964500075.1 uncultured Salinibacterium sp. | reverse complement strand
GTCCAGGAGTCGGGCCGGTTGGGGTGAAGGCGCACCTCGCGCCCTTCCTGCCGGCGCATCCGTTCGAGCAGCAGCCTCGACTCGACGCCGCTGGTGAATCGGGCGCGCGTGAATCCGGCGAGGTGGTCAACATCATCTCCGCCGCTCCCTACGGCTCAGCGAGCATCCTGCCGATCTCGTGGGCCTACGTTCGCATGATGGGCGCGAGTGGGCTCAAGGATGCCACTGGTGCCGCGGTTCTCGCAGCGAACTATGTCGCGGCTCGACTGCGCGATCACTACCCGGTGCTGTACGCGGGAGAGAACGGTCTCGTGGCACACGAGTGCGTGCTCGACTTGAGGCCACTGAAAGAGGCGACCGGTATCGACAACAATGATGTCGCCAAGCGCCTCATCGATTACGGTTTCCATGCCCCGACGATGTCGTTCCCGGTGCCGGGAACGCTGATGATCGAACCGACCGAGAGCGAAGATTTGGCAGAGATCGATCGGTTCATTGACGCGATGATCGCGATCAGAGAAGAGGCGGATGCTGTCGCCGCCGGCGTGTGGCCAGCCGACGACAACCCGCTCGTCAACGCACCGCACACCGCGCAGTCCGTCATCGAAGGGGAGTGGCAGCACGCCTACTCTCGCGAGCTCGGGGTGTACCCACTGCGCAGTGTCATCGTCGGCAAGTACTGGCCCCCGGTGCGCCGCATCGACAACGCCTATGGCGACCGCAACCTGGTCTGCACGTGCCCACCGGTGGAGGCATTTGCCTAACTCGCAGTCCGTGCTCTAATTCGGCAGGCCGAAGAGTTCAGGGAACGTCACGGCCGCCCACGGGTAGCCGACGAAAATCACGGCGTCGATCACGAAGTGGGCGATCACGAACGGCAGAACCCGGCCGTACTTCGTATAAAGCCATCCGAACAGCAGGCCCATGAGCACGTTGCCGATGAGCGCCCCAAAGCCCTGATAGAGGTGGTAGGTGCCCCGAAGGAGCGCGCTCGCGATGATGATCTGCCAGCGCCCCCAGCCGAGGTCGCGGAGGCGCGCAAACAGATAACCGATCACGATTACTTCCTCGGTGATGCCCGCCCGGGCAGCCGAGAGCAGCAGCACGGGCACGGTCCACCAATAGGTGTCAAGCGGGCTCGGCGATACCTGCACGCTGATGCCGAGCGTGCGACCGAGCAGATAGATCGCGATCCCGGGTATCCCGACCACCAGTGCTAGTCCGAGGCCGGAGAGCGTGTCCCGTGCCGGTTTGGTGAAATCGATACCGAGCCTGCCAAGATGTGGCCGCGTTGTCTGCCACAGCAGAAATCCAACAAGCGCGACGGGCACCAGATCGAAAAAGATCCCCATGAGCTGGTAGATCAGGTCAAAGGTAGGTCGCGGGCTCAGGGCAGTGTTGAGGCTCGCAGTCTGATCGGAAAGCGGAATCTCGCGGGTGAGGCGATTGACGATCGAAACAACCGAATAGGCGGCGGATGCCCCGAGCGAGAGTCCGAGAACGATGAGCACTTCCGCTCCAAGACGTCGCCGACTTGGCAGTGCGTCGAAGGGGTCGGGCCGAGGTATCCCCGTCACCGGAGCGGCGTGCCCCGTGAGACCGGGTTGTCTTTCGTTGTGGCAGCCCCGCCCGGCGCCGACTGCGCGCACGCGGCGGTGCCGCCCGGCAGGCGGTGCCGGTTCTTCGACACCACCAAGTAGCCGAGTGCAGCAGCCCAGGAGAACGGCGGGGTGGCGATGAGGTTGCCAGCAAAGCGTAAGCCAAAACTCGGTTGCATCCGCAAGAGCGCTGAGAACGCGAGGTGTCCGGCGTAGTGGTGACGTGCGCTCACCACCCAGGCGTATTGCTCGACGTCGTCAGGGCTTAATGCATAGTCGTCGAGTTCGACCCACTGCCACGGCATCGCCCGTGGGAATCGCGGCAAGGCCTTGGCCAAGCGGTCAACCCACATTGTGCAGAACGCACAGTCTCCGTCGAAAATGAGGAGCGTGCGCTGGGAGGGTTTCGACAAATCTGACTCGGCCACTGTTCGATGGTACGCCGATCGACGCGCTAGTTCAGGGCATCTGACGCCTTCGCGCGCAATAATCTTGCGCGGGGCGCATATTCTTCGACCAGATGCCGCGTCGCACGCCGAATACGCAAGAATGCGTCACCACTGTGTAACGTTTATGGTCTCAGTTAGGCCCGCGGTCTAGCCCCATTTAGGGTGACAACTATCAAGCGAACCGGGATCGGATCGATCCCTCAGTGTCCGCTCATCTTGCACAGGAGGAAAAGTGAAAATCAGACGACTCGCGGCAGCAGCCGCCACGGTCGCCGCCGGTGCTCTCATCCTCTCGGGCTGCGCAGCGCCGCAGTCCGAGATCGTTGAGGGTTCATCGCTGTCGGTGGCATGGAACCAACCGTTCTACTCGTACAACCAGAACACCTCGTTCGGTAACGCGACAGCGAACGCCAACATCATTTACTCGACCAACAGCGGCTTCGGCTACTACAACGACACTCCCGAGTGGGTTCGCGATGAGTCTTTCGGCTCGTACGAGAAGATCTCGGACGACCCGTTGGTCATCAAGTACACTATCGCTGACGGCGTGAAGTGGTCAGACGGCACCAACGTCGACGCGGCCGATCTGCTGCTCAACTGGGTCTCGCTCTCCGGCGCGTACGACACCCCGGAATTTGATTCCGGCGAGTTCACTGACCCAGACACTGGCGAGTTCACCCCGGACTTTCCGACCGATATCGTCTTCTTCGACTCCGGTGCCGACCCCTCGACGGGTCTTGGCCTGGTATCGACCCTGCCGGAGATCAGTGACGACAAGAAGTCGATCACGCTGACCTACGACGCGCCGTTCGTTGACTGGGAGCTCACCTTCACCGGTGCAGGCCTGCCAGCCCACGTTGTCGCCAAGAACGCGCTCGGCCTTGAGGACAACCAGGCTGCCAAGGATGCGGTAATCAAGGCGATTCAGGAGAAGGATGACGCCGCACTGTCGGCGATCTCCGCATTCTGGCGCTCGGGATTCAACTTCACCGAAATGCCAGAGAACACTGAGCTAGTTGTCGGCAACGGCCCGTACACGATCACCGACTTCGTCGCTGATCAGTACGTGACGATGACGGCCAACCCCAACTACACGGGAGCGAACCTGCCGAAGGTGGCAGAGATAACAGTACGCTTCATCACCGACCCGCTCGCGGCCGTTCAGGCCTTGCAGAACGGTGAAGTACAGGTCATCTCGCCGCAGGCGACTGCCGACGTTGCCACCGCTCTTGCTGACCTCGACGTCACCGTCATCGGTGGCTACGAGGGTGCATACGAGCACATCGACCTCCAGTTCGACCAGTCGAAGAGCGGTCATTTCAACAACCCGCTCATTCGTGAGGCCTTCATGAAGGTCATCCCGCGTCAGGAGATCGTTGACAAGCTCATCAAGCCGCTTCAGCCAGACGCTGAGGTTCGTAACTCGCAGGTATTCCTGCCGGGTGCCGAGGGCTATGACGAGTCGGTCGCCGAAAACGGTTCGGCCGATTTCGCTGAAGTCGACATCGACGGCGCGATCGCGCTGCTCGCTGAGGCCGGAGTCACCAACCCTGAGGTTTGCATGCTCTTCAGCTCGACGAACCCTCGTCGCGCAAACGAGTTCCTGCTGATCCAGCAGTCCGGTGCGCTCGCTGGCTTCAATGTCACCGACTGCTCAAGCCCAGACTGGGGTGGCCTGCTTGGCACGCCTGGCGCATACGACGCGTCGCTGTTCGCGTGGCAGTCGACAAGCCTTGGTGTTACCAATGGCCCGCCTCCCACGTTCACCTCGGGTGCGATCAACAACCTGAACTTCTACGACAACCCAGAAATGGATGTGTTGACCGAGGCTCTTGGTAAGGAGTTCGACCTGGCAAAGCAGATCGACATCCAGAAGCAGATCGACAAGCTGCTTTGGGATGACTTCTATGGAGTCACGATCTTCCAGTTCCCGTCAGTGACTGCGTTCGACCAGAATGCTATTGCGGGGATCTCGCCGTCGACGTTGTCGCCGACGATCTTCTGGAACATCTGGGATTGGACACCGGTCGTCGCGGCCCCATAATCAGGAACACCCTGATTGTCGTAACTGACAGGTAGCACAATCCCAGGGCGCTGGGGCCTCATGGCCCCAGCGCCCCACTCTGGAAGAATCAAAGGCAGGTGCCGCTCGTGGCAACATTCGTGACTCGGCGCCTCATCGCCTCGATCTTCATCTTCCTTGCGGCGACGTATCTCATGTACAACCTGGTCGCGCTTTCCGGGGATCCTCTCGCTGACCTTCGCGACAGCACCGCCCCGAACAAGCTTCAACTCATTGAGGCGCGCACGGTGCTCTTGAACCTCGACGTTCCGCCGTTCCTGCGGTACTTCATCTGGATCGGTGGCGTACTCGGGTTGCGCGGCACCGGATTCTTCGACCTCGGCGTCACCGTGCAGAACCAGCCGGTCAACGTTCTGCTCTCGCAAGCCATCGGGTCCACCCTGCAACTCGTGACAATCGCCGCGGTACTGGCGATCATCCTCGGCCTCGTCGTCGGCATCACGACCGCGCTTCGCCAATACAGCGGCTACGACTATGGGGTCACGTTCCTGGCGTTCCTGTTCTTCTCGCTCCCCATCTTCTGGGTTGCCGTGCTGCTCAAGCAGTACGTCGCCATTGGCTTCAACGACTTCCTTCGAGATCCGCAGATCGCGTGGTGGGTCATAGCAATCTTTGCAGTCGTCTCTGGGGTGATCTGGGCGTCGGTCATCCCCGGCGCTCCCAGACGCAAACTCCTCACGTTTGCAATCGCCGCCGGCTCGGCAGCGGCAGTTCTGACGTACATGCAGTTGACCGATTGGTTTAGCTACCCGCACATCGGGATCGTCGGAGTAGCCATCTCCGCGGTCGGCATCGCGTTCGGAGTCACCGCGATTTCCACCGGACTGAAACGACGCACTGCCCTGCGCGCAGCGCTCATTGTGGCTGGCGTCGGCATTGCCCTGTACTACCCGTTCATGCTCGGCTTCTCCTTCTATCTCGCACCGTGGAGCATTGCGCTCCTCGCACTGGTCACGATCGGCGTGAGCTTCGGCATCGGCTGGTTCACGGGTGGGAACGATCCAGCGCCCGTCGCACGTACCGCGGCAATCACGGGCTTTTTAGTGGCAGCCGTCATCGCGCTGGATCGCTACATGTCAGTCTGGGATGACTACACGC